>DATFCF010000619.1:0-11423 GCA_035253445.1 Mycobacterium sp. | reverse complement strand
GGGTTTCCTGTGCTGTTCAGCGGCCTGCGGCGGGGAGCAGCAAGCCGTTGCCGATCTTGACTCCAGGGTTGACGGGGTTGACCGTCACAGAACCGTCGCCGGGAAGGGTGCGCCCGCACTGGTTGCACTCGACGACGGGGCCGGCGTAATCGGAATGGTCGATCGACGGATTCGGGTTCTGCGGGGCAGCGCTGGCGGTGCCCGCAGTCAGCCCCAATGCGGCCAGCGCGACGCCGCCCGACAGTAACGCCCCGACGGTCAACTTCTTCAGGTGGTGGATGGTGTTCATGTTGTGGTTCCTTTCGTGAGGCTTCGCATCTGGTCGCGTCGCCGTTGCGCCAAGTACAAGGCGTCGGGGTGACTACCGATCCCAAGAACCGTGGCGGAATTCGCGACAGCCGTGATCGGAGACGGGCAGTATCAATCCATGCGCGCCACACGCATCACGGCCAATCTTCGAGTAGCAGACATCGAGGCGGCGAAGAGGTTCTACGCCGGCTACCTGGGGCTGAGCACCGAGGAGTTCAACATGGGTTGGGTGGCCCGCTACACCTCGCCCGACACCGGGGTGAACGTCCAACTCGTGACACGAGACGCAACAGCACCCGAGGACTCGGTCATCTCCGTCCACACCGATGACGTCGAAGCTGCGTATGCAGAGGCTCAGGAACTCGGTTACGAGATCGTCCATCCGATCTCGACTGAGCCGTGGGGCGTCCGCCGCTTCTTCGTTCGCGCACCCGATGGCAACGTGATCAACGTCGTGCATCACCCAGACTGAGCCAGACAGCGAGAACGGTGGTGGCGACGATGATCGGTTCCCGGATGCGATGCGTCGGGCTCGCGGCGTGCATGACCATGTTGATCGCAGGCTGCTCATCCACCACCGAGCCGACGACCGTATCGCCGGCGACGACGACCACCGCCAGCTCCGCACCGCAGGACTCGGCGCTGAAAACCATCGATCCCAAGGCATTTCAGGCCGTGGTCGACGCCGCCGCCGAGAAGCTGATGGTTCCCGGGGCGATGGTGCTGCTGCGCACCCCGCAGGGAGACTTCACCGCCGCATACGGCACCACCGAACTCGGTGCGCAGACGCCACCGGATGTGAACACCCATTTCCGCATCGCCTCGAACACCAAGACCATGACGGCCGCGCTGATCGTGCTGCTCGCCCAGGACGGCAAACTGAAACTCACCGACCCGGTCTCGGACTACGTTCCGGACGTGCCCAACGGTGAAAACATCACCGTCGCACAGCTTTTGAAGATGCGCAGCGGTCTGTACGGTTACACCGCCGACCCCGCACTTGCGGCCATCATGGACGCCGACCCGGGCAAGGCGTGGACGCCGCAGGAGGTGTTGGCCATCGCGTTCCGGCATCCACCGCAGTTCGCGCCCGACACCTCCTACGAGTACAGCAACACCAATTACGCATTACTTGGTCTCATCGCCGAGAAGACCGGCGGTCGACCGTTGGCCCAGCAGTTCGAGGACCGGTTGTTCGGCCCGGCCGGCCTCACGCAGACGTCGCTTCCCGCAGCCGACGACACGTCGATCCCGGCGCCCTATTCACACGGCTACATGTACGGCGGGAGCTTCTATGCACTCGCTGACGACCCGTATCCCGCCGACATGCAGGCCGCCGCGCGGGCCGGAACGTTGAAACCCATCGACTACACCAACCAGAGTTCGTCGTACGCCACCGCCGCCGGGGGAGCGATCTCCACGGCCGGCGATTTGGCGACGTGGATGAGGGCACTCGTCACCGGCAAGATCTTCGATGCCGACTACCACCAACAGTGGTTGGCGAGCCTGCAGGCCGAGAACCCGGACGCGCCCGACGGACAGAAGTACGGGTACGGCATCTCGTATCAGCGGTTCGGCCCGAAAGCCGCCATGTATTACCACGGCGGCGAGCTCCCCGGCTTCAACTCCTTCATGGGCTACGACCCGGATAACGATGTGGCGCTGGTCATTTGGACGAATCTGACTCTCTCGCCGGACGGCAACACGACGGCGCAGGCCATGCTTGCCCCGCTGCTCGACGAGATCTACACCGGCTTGTCGCTGGCACCCCCGCCGACTCCGACGACCACCAGGTAGGCGAGTCGGACAATTGTGGCCGGCATTCACCCGCTACGTCGCGCCGATAAGGCAGAATCGCGCGGGTGACGACGCCGCCGCAACGCCCCGGTCAGCCTGGATGGCGCGGTAGGGGGACACCGCCCGACCCCGCGACGCGACGGCTCCCTCGCCCTGGACGGCCGGACTCACCGACCGACCACATCCAGCGGCCCCAATCACCGGCCGATTTCTCACCGACCCAGCAGATCCGGCGCGTGCCACCGCCACCGCCACCGCCACCGGCGCCACCGCCTCCGGCAGCCCCCAACCTTGCGCAACCCGGCGGCAAGAAGCAGCGCGGCTCTCTACGCAACCGGCAGGCGATTGTCCTGATCGCGATCATCATCGTCGCGCTGCTGGCCGGCGGTCTGGCCGGCGGCGAGCTCTACGCGCGGCATCGCGCCGACAGCATTCTGGTGGAGGTCGCCGAATGCGTCGTGCAGGACGGCGTCACCATATCGTTCGGCGTGAATCCGCCCTTCTTGTGGCAGCACATCACCGGCCACTACACCAACATCTCGGTCGCCACAGCGGGGGACCGGGTCCAGGACGCCAAAGGAATGACGGCCGACGTGACGCTCGAGGACGTGCGGTTGCAGGACTCCGCGGACTCCAAGGGCACCATCGGATCGCTGACCGCGACGCTGGCCTGGAAGTCCGAGGGCATCAAGGAAACCGTGGTCGACAACCTTCCTGGTGTCGGGAGTTTGGTCACCGGTGTGAGCACGGAGCCGGGCCTGGGCGCCATCGTCCTGGAAGCCGGCAGCAACAGCGTCACGGCCAAACCTGTTGTCACCGACGGTGATCTCAATCTTGAGGTTGTCGATGTCGTCGGCCCGCTGCCAAGGGATGCGATTCAGACTGCGCTGAACGAGCTGACCAAGAAGCTGAACGACAACTATCCGCTCGGTATCCACGCCGATAGCGTCGAAGTGACCGAGACCGGCGTCGTCGGGAAGTTCTCCAGCCAGAACGCGTCGATCCCCAAAGAGGACGCGAACCCCTGTTTCGCGCGCCTCTAAGGGGGTGACGTCGACGCCCGGGCGTGTCAGAAAGGTAAGTCCAGTTCGCCGTTCGTGGTGTTGGCTTCGTCGTGGTTCGGGTTGATGTACCCCAGCCTGTAGGGGACCGTCGGATTCGTGCCGTACGGCACGAGAGGGTCGGTACCGGCGCTGCCGACGGGCGCGGGAGCTGTGGCAGCGCCGGCGATCGGCGCAAGAGCAACGCCTCCGGCGATGGCGGCTGCGGCCAGCCATGGCGCGATGTACTTGATCGATGCTTTCATGATGGTCTCCCGTTTGCTGCGTGGCCGACTCGGACTGCACAAGCATCGCGCTGCAGCGGCCCGGTGTCGTCACCGCTGGCAACCGTTCGACCCCCCTGCTAGCCGGAATCGTCGGTCAGATCGTTGTTCCCTCGGTGACGCGGCGCTGCCACACTTGATGGACGCGCATGAGGGGGCCGAAATGATCTTCATCGTCGTCAAATTCGAGGCGAAGCCCGAGTGGACCGACCGTTGGCCAGAACTGGTCACGCCGTTCACCGCGGCCACGCGCGCCGAAGAAGGCAACCTCTGGTTCGAGTGGTCGCGCAGCCTCGACAACCCTGCCGAGTACGTGCTCGTCGAGGCGTTCCGCGACGGTGACGCCGGCACCGCGCACGTCAACAGCGAGCATTTCAAGGCCGCACAGCGCGACCTCCCGCAGGCGCTGGCACACACGCCGAACGTGATCAGTCAGACCATTGACGCCACCGGCTGGTCGAAGCTCGCCGAGATTTCCGTCGACTGAATCCCTATGGGATGACGGCGATTTCGTCGCCTAGTCGATATCCCGACGTCAGCGGCAGCGCGTCGCCACTCCAAAACGAGCCGGGATCGAACCAGTTGTAGTGTTTCTCCGTCGAAAGCAAGCCCATCTCCTCGTAGGTGATCGCGACGGTCTCCGCGCAATAGGCCGTCTCCAGTCCAACCTGAAGCTTCTCGGCCTTCCTGCGTCGAGTGCTGTCACGAACCTTGCTGTGCACGAACGGGATTCCCCTGGTGAAGTCGGCGACCCCGGGCAACCGGCCGCGGAACCATCTACCGGTCAGCCGGGCCGTGCTGGGAAACGGTGTGCCGTCCATCCGGGCAACGACCTTGAGGGCACGGTCTTCCTGCTCGCGGTTGGCGTACGGCGTGAGCTGACGCAGCCAGCAGCGCTGCCCGTAGCTGTTGATCCAGCGCTCCACGGCCAGGCGCAAGTCGTTGAGCTGCACACCGCGGTGATTGCCGCCCGTCCACATGTCGGTCAGTTTGTCGCCGAGCTCGGCGTGCCAGATCAACGGCGGCAGGTCCTCGATCGCGATCGTCATCCCGACGTGGTTGACCGGAGCGTTGCTCATCGTCTGGATCGCCCGGTCCGGTCCGGAACTGCCGCGGAACAGCCAGACGTCTCCGGTCCGGGTCTCGTCCAACGCCCGCTCGAGCGGCACCGTGCTTTCCTTCACGCCCGAAGCTTAGGCTCTTGCTATGCGCGGCATATGGAAGTGGATCGGGCTGGCCGGCGTCGCCGGCGTGGTGGCGGGCGGAGTGCTGGTCGCGCGTGATCAGCGGCGCCGCAATTCGTACTCCGCGGAGGACATCCGCGCCCGGCTGCACCAACGTGTTGCCGAAGCCGGCGAGGCCAAGGATTAGGCGGCGACCGCGTAAAGCCGGTGCGATCCGGAGAATCCCTTGAGCTCCGCGTTTCGTCCGTCGTCGAAGGTGACGTCGTCGAGGCCGCGCAGGGCGTCGCGCACCACCTCGCTGACCAGGATCTCGCCGCCGTCGGCTGCACTGGCCACGCGGGCCGCCATCGCGACGTTCCGGCCGAACAGATCATCGCCGCGCCGCACCGATTTGCCCATGTGTATGCCGATGCGGACCCGAATACCGTTGGGCCGCCTGCTAAGTGAGCGTTGCATGTCGAGGCTGCATCGGACCGCCTCCTCGGGGTGCACGAAGGCGACCATGAACCCGTCGCCCTGGCTCTTGACCACATGCCCCGAGTGGTTCGTGACATGACGGCGCACCATCTTGTCGTGCCTGCCGATGAGCCTGACCCACGCCCGATCGCCGATGCGCTCATTGAGCGCCGTCGACTCCTCGATATCCGAGAACAGGATCGCCACCTTGCCGTTCGGGGCGAGCCGCGCCAAGTCCGGCCGCTCCACCTCGGCCCAGTCGGCGAGGTCTTCGATCGAGGACCGCACAGCGGCTTCCAACCCGTCTTTGCGCAGGATGTTGGCGGTCTGCCAGACCTGTTTGACGGCCTCCCTGCCGCCGGAGAACAGCATGTTTCTGGTGTCGACGCGGCGGCGCAGCTGCTGAACCTCGGCTCGGCTGCGCCGCAGCCAAACCCACAGCACGAGCAGCCCCACAGCCTCCGTCGCGGCGACACCGGCAAGCACGTAGGCCGCGATCTGCGCTCCGATCACAGCTCAAGTATTGGATGCTGAAGCCGTGATGCCCGCCACCGCCCCCTATTACGAGAGTCGCTACCTCCGCGCCAACGATCCGGAGCGACCGCACGCGATATGGCTGCGCGAAACACTGCTGCTGCCGACGGAAGGCGATCCGGTCGCCGATGTGTGGGTGATGGTGTTCGACCCCGACGGCGCGGGCAATCGGGCGCTCAAGGAGCCCTACTCGATCGACGCCGCCGACTACACCTACGACGATTGGACCGCGAGGATCGGTGCAACAACGATCGATGACCGGTCTGCGCAGGGCGTGATCACGGGCCGAAACCGCTCGGCACGCTGGGATCTGCGGATCACCCCGGGCGCCGAGAAGCCCGTCAAGCTCCTCACCGAACGCGGATACAGGGCGCGATTCCCGACGGCGAAGACCACGGTCCGCCATCCGCTGGCGCAGTTCGACGGACAGCTCGAACTCGACGACCTCCGCGTCGGGATAGACGGCTGGACCGGCAGCGTCAACCACAACTGGGGCACCCGGCACACGCCCGCCTACGCCTTCGGCCAGGTGTGCGGTTTCGACGACGCGCCCGACTCGAGCCTGGAGATCGTGACAGCGCGCGCGGCGGTCGGCCCGGTCTTGCTGCCGGCCGCCACGCTGTTCGTGTTCCGCCACGGCGGGCAAGAGTTCGCGGTCCGCTCGATCCGGGGCAGCCTGCACACGCACGGTCGCTACCGGCCGTTCTCCTGGCAGTTCGGGGCGCGTGTCGGAGAGCAGATGATCGAGGGGGAGATCGTCACCGAGCCGGACGACGTCATCGGTCTGACGTACACCGATACCGACGGCGGCACGAAGTACTGCTACAACTCTGCTATCGCGACGTGCCGAATCCAGTTGGCGGGAAAGGCGTTTGAGCGCACTGAGCTTATCGCCACCCGGCGCGTGATGTTCGAGATCCTGACCGACACGCGACACGTGGCGGTGCCGCTGCTGGCCTAACCGAGCGCGCGGGTGACGGGCGCCATGTCGAAGTAGTCGCGCCACGCCGCGATCCGGCCGTCGACGATTTCGAACACACCCATGACGGGCAGGGGTATCTCGCCGCCATCCTTGCGGCGCATCACGTCGGTGCGTTCGTTCATCACCAGCGGGCCGTCGCTGATCTGGCGATGCACGTGGAAGTCGATGCCGTCGAATGTGTCAAGAAAGCCGGCGATGAACTCTTTGATCGCTTCGCGGCCCTGTGCCGGTGCCAAGGGAATGTTGTGGTAGATGGCGTCATCGGTGAAGTAGCCGGCCAGCTCATCGGGATCGGGCGTCGCCCACTTCTTGCAGAATTCGGTCACCAGTTCGTCGGCGGAGCGTGTCATGCCTTGATGCTAGACGCCCGTTGACGAGTCCGGCCTCACGATTATCAATATCGTGACCACGACCCACAGCAGGTTGAACATTCCGCAAGGATCTGGCCAGAGGCGGCTACCAGCCCTCGGTCAGCACCCGGTCCAGCGTGTCGACGTAGAAGTCGGCGGACTCGATGTCGATACACAACGGCGGCTTGGTCTTCAGAATGTTCATCTGATCACCGGTGGGCTGGATGATCACTCCGAGTTCGAGCATGCGCTCGCAGATCGCCGACGTTTCCTGCGCCGCGGGTTCCAGAGTGCTTGGGTCGCGGATCAATTCAACTCCGAGATACAGGCCGATACCGTGCACGGTGCCGATGATCGAGTGCTTGGTTTGTAACGCCTGCAGTCTCGACTTCAGGTGGGCGCCGACTCGCGCAGCGTTCTCCTGCAACCCTTCGTCACGAAGCACGTCCAGGACTGTCATGCCGATCGCGCACGACAACGGACTGCCGCCGGTCGAGGAGAAGAAGTAGCCCTGCGACGCGAACCCTTCGGCGACCGCGCGGCTGGTGATCACGGCGCCCAGCGGATAGCCGTTGCCCATCGACTTCGCGATCGACACGATGTCGGGTACCACGTTCTGCTGCCCGAAACCCCAAAACCATTCGCCGAGGCGGCCGTAGCCGACCTGAACCTCGTCGGAGATCGCAAGCCCTCCTGCCGCCCGGACCGCCGCGTACACCTGCTGCAGATATCCGTCGGGCAGTGCCATGCCACCCGCGTTGCCGTACACGCTTTCGCAGATGAACGCCGCGGGCGCCCGCCCGTCGACGATCATCCTTTCGATCTGCGCTACCACCTCACCCGCATACCGCTGCGCCTCGGCGCCGCGGTACTTACCGCGGAAGCTGTTGGGCGACTCGACGGTGTGCACCCAATCAGGCCGGGTGGCAAGCACATTGGGATTGTCTGCCAACGACGTCGACACCGCGTCGGTACCGTAGGTCCATCCGTGATAGGCCTCCCGCACCGCTATCACGTCGCGCCCGCCCGTCGTAGCCGTCGCGAGCCGGATCGCCAGATCGCTTGCCTCCGAACCGGAGTTGACCAGGAACACCGTGTCCAGCGGCTCGGGCAACGTCGACGCGAGGCGTTCACTGAACGTGACGACGGCCTCGTAGTTGAACCGCGAATTCGTGTTGAGCTTGCGCAGCTGACGGGCGGCGGTGTCGGCGACCCGCGGATGCGCATGGCCCAGAACCGTGACGTTGTTGACCATGTCGAGGTAGCAGCGTCCGGCGGTGGACATCAAGAAATGCCGCCTGCCACGCTCGATCTGCGGCGGCCGCCGGTAGTAGAACTCCTGCACCGGCGCAAAACTCGCGTCGCGCCGCGACAGCAGATCGCCGGCCTCTCGCGCAAAGACTGCCGGCAGCCCGAGAAGCGGTCGCGGGTCGCGGGTCAGTGCCAGCCAGCCCGGGGCCAGCTCCGCCGAGGTGAACAGCGGCGCGACCGGTGCGCCGTCGGGCCGCACCCCGAGCTCAACCCACCGATCCCCTCGGATCTCCGCTAGTGGTTGCCCCGCGGCGACAACACCGGACGCCCCCGGCCGAACCCCGGCGAGCGTCAACTCGATGCCCGGCCCGCGGAGTGTCATGCGGTCCGACGCGGCTTCGACGACCTCGCCGTCCCACGGCGCTACGACGCCCGTTGTCCGCGGCGCCCACACGCTGATGCCGGTTGGCACCACGTCGGAGCTCTGGTGGCTGAGCTTCTCAGTCCGGCTCAGGCGCGCTTGCCCCCACTGCGTGACAACGAGCGATGCGCCGTTTCCGACTGCGGCCCTGGCCAATTCGTCCTCGAGGCCGGGCCTGCGTGAACCGTCGGCCTCGAAGGCGTGGTCGTAGACATCGGAGGTGGTCGAGAGGTCGAGCGTCACCACCGCCGCGGGATCAACAGCGACAAGGGGTGTTTCGACCACGACGGCGCGCGGGCGCTCCGCCAGCCCGAGTTCGGCCGTGATCACCGCGGTCATCACATCCATCGGCACTGAGGTAGCGAGTTCGAACATGCGCCACTCGGCGTCGGACTGCTCGGTGATGTACTCGTTGTCCGGATCCAGCGTCGCCTGTTGCGCCCCACTGACGATCAGCACCGCGGTGCGCAGAACCAGCAGCGGCCACAGTGCATTCACTTCCACCGCGGTGAGGGGCCGCATGCGGTGGAAGGCCCGCACCGCAGGCAGCACCGAGACGGGATGGGTCCCTGGATGTCCCAGCACCGACGAGATCGTTATCGCCAGCTCGGATACCGCCCAGCTGTCCGACAGATCGCCGAAGTCAATCACGCCGTCGCAACGAGCTGTCTCAGCGGAATGGGACACAACCACGTTGGCGTCGGTGAGATCCAGATGTACCGCCTGCCTCGGCAGCTCGTCGGCGAGCGGGGCGATCCGCGACCACGCAACGCGCGCCGCCGCTTCGAGACGGTTGCGATGCGTGGCGTCGTCGACATGCGAAATCAGTTCCGCCACAACATCGGCCCCGAAGCGCAGATCCCACTGCAGAATCCGGTCGAGGCCGGGATGGCGGAAGCCCGCTAGCGCTCGGCTCACTCGCCCGGCCACCTCGCCCAACCCCGCGACCGACGCCGGCGACAAGTAGCCGGACCCCAGCAGTGTCCCGCCGGGCAGATAGCGAAGCAGCCGGACATAGGCCGTGCCGTCAACCAAACCCGTTATCGCCGTGCACGTCTGACCGGCCGAGTTGGGCAGCGGCACCGCGACGCGCAGCGACGGTTCGGCCTCGGCGATCCGTTCGGCAGCCAGATCCTGGGCTTCCAATTCCGTTGCGCTGAACGCGGGATTCGCGATCTTCAACACCCCGATGATCACGTCGCCCCGGTCGGTGACGACGAAGTTCTTGTCCTGCTGGCTGCCCAACGACGTGGCACGCGCGTGCACGCCGTAATGGGTGGCCAGGATCTGTTCGGCTTGTGCCTCGCTCACCTGGGGCGCCGGCAATTCCGGCGATTCGAGGAAGTTGAAGCCGACGGTGCGGCGGTTGACCGTCACCGGCTGACGAATTGCACCACGACGTCGGAGAACGCGTCGTTGTCGTCGCCGGCGGCGGTATGCCCCGCCTCCGACAACTCGACGAACTCGGCGCCCGGCACCTTGGCCAGGAAATCCCTGACACCCTCCATGCTCACCACATCCGACAGTTTGCCGCGGATCAGCAGGATCGGGATGGCGAGATCGATCGCAGCCTGTTCCAGCTTCTCGACACGGACGAAAGGGTCGTCCATGGGCGCGGTCAAGAACTTCGGATCCCAGTGCCAGTACCAACGGCCATCACGTCGACGCAGGTTCTTCTTCAGGCCTTCTGGGTTGCGCGGCTTGGTCCGGTGAGGCAAGTATTCGGCGACCGCGTCGGCGGCCTCCTCAAGCGAGTCGAAGCCGTGCACATGGCTGAACATGAAGTCCCGGATCCGGGCGCTGCCGTCCTTCTCGTACCGCGGCACCACGTCGACGAGCACCAGCTTCGTCACCTTTTCCGGCCCCGCAGCGTGTGCGACCAGGATCCCTGTCATTCCGCCCATGCTGGCACCGATCAACATCACCGGCCGGCCGATCTGGTCCAGCACCGCCAGGGTGTCGGCGCACAGCGCGTCAACCGTGTAATTGGCGGTGGGCGCCCGGTCGCTGTCGCCGTGGCCACGACTGTCCAGCGCGACGACGTGCAGGCCCTGGTCGGCCAGGATCTGCCCGGTGTTCTTCCACGAGTGCCGGTTCTGCCCGCCGCCGTGCAGCAGCAATATGGACGGCCGGGCTGGATCTGTCCCCCGCAAGCGGGTGGGCCCCCAGCTTGCGAGGGGAGTGCCCCCAGTCGCCGACCCGGCGGCTCCGGAAGACACGCCGCGGTTCCACTCGTCGGCCACCAGGGTGATGTCCTCGGCGCCACGAAACTTCACGGTCTGCGGTTCGCTGCGTGCAGTGCTCACGGACGTCCTCTCGGCTGGCCCCGGGCCATCACGTTACCCAGGGGACCATTTGCGCCCATCTGCAACCCGCCGGGTCGGCGGCGTCCCTAGAATTCCGATGGTGCAGCCCGATAGGCCCGATGACGATGATCGCGGCTGCATCATCGAGGCCGCGTACGGTTGCCTGTCGGCGCCGCATAGCGGGCCGATTCCGGTTGCCGCCATTCTGCAGCGTGCCGGGGTGTCGACGAGGGCGTTCTATCGCCACTTCGAATCCAAAGACGAATTGTTCCTGGCGATGCTGCGGCAGGAAAGTGACGCGCTGGCCGACCGGCTGGACCAGATCGTCGAGCAGACGTCCGGCGCTCCCGTCGATCAGCTCAAGGCCTGGATCGGCCAGATGTTCGGCTGGGTCCAAGATGCGCAACTGCGGATGCACCTCATCGTGATCGACTCGGACGAGGTTCGCGCCGCCAAGGGGTACCGCGAAACGCGTGAACGCGCCCATGCCGACCGCGAACGCTCGCTGG
>DATFCF010000618.1:0-4633 GCA_035253445.1 Mycobacterium sp. | reverse complement strand
CAACACAGTAAGCGCTTCCGTTCTCCGCCATCAACCTACGCGGAGGGCCAGATCGCAGCGTCCTGTTCACCAAAGGTCATGTTCGGTAGGTATGCGACCTCGAACAGGTTGTCCTCGGGGTCCGTGAAGTAGAAGTTACGGACGCCCCACGGCTGCGTCCTCGGCGTGCTGAGCATGCGACCGCCGGCGCTTTCGACGACGGCGAACGAAGCGTCGACCTCCTCGGGGGTATCGACCAGCACGCCAGGAAGGTACCGCCCATACCTACCTCCGTCCTCAAGCTCCGCGGCCTCGACACCAAGGTCGGATGCAAGATGCTCGAATGCCGTGATGGCAAGTGGCGCGCCACCGAGGTCGATCACCGCGAACCCGTCGGCGGATACGGACGGGGCCCATCCGAACCCTCCGTAGAACTTCACCAACGCCTCGACGTCGCGTGTGTAGAGGCTCACGACGCTCAATCGTTTTGCAAGCATGATTCCCCTTAGTGCTCGGAATGGCCGCGCCTATCGCAGCTCACTCGAATTCTGACCGCTAGTCAGATTTTCGATATGCAAAGGCTGGCCCCCTAAGTCCGCGTTGTCAAGCATGCATTGCTGCAACCCCAGCTATGGACGGGTCGAGTTACGGAAAAATTGGGCTTGACACGCCTTGTTACGCAGATCACTATGGCTTCAGGCAGAAAGTTGACGCTCAGTCAGTTCAACTGGCACCCCGATGGACAGATTGTTTGCCGCAACCGTACGACCCCGGTAAGCGAGGTCACTTACGGCGGCCGGCGCTTGACGGTGGAGAGTTCGGTGGAGCACGCGTGTGACATTGGAGCCGAAGCTAGAAATGGCTTCGCTGCTCCAGATTTAGGCGACGACCCCTCACGCACCGCGCTCCTATCGTCGAGCATCGGCGGTGCGCACGAGTCCGGTGCGGGTGTCGACTTCGACGTGCACGATATAGATGAGGATGGCGCAGCATGCCCTACGTAATCACCCAACCCTGTTGCAACGATGCCAGCTGTGTGTCGGTGTGCCCGGTCAACTGCATCCATCCCACACCCGACGAACCCGACTTCGCCACCACGGAAATGCTCTACATCGACCCTGACGGCTGCATAAACTGCGGCGCCTGCGTTGACCCGTGCCCCGTCGATGCCATCGTCTCGGACTTCGACCTGACCGAGTCGACCGAACGCTACGCCGAAATCAATGCCCAGTACTTCGCAGACCCCGCACACCAGGACTATCCGGACACTCCCTACGGGCTGCACACACCCAAGGTCGAAGTATCCGAACAGGGCCCACTGCGCGTCGCGATCGTCGGCTCGGGTCCGGCCGGCTGCTATGCCGCCGAACAGCTGCTGACCAGCAAGGGTGTCGAGGTCGAGGTGCACATGTTCGAACGCCTCCCCACCCCGTGGGGACTCGTAAGGTTCGGGGTTGCCCCCGACCATCAAGGCACCAAGTCCGTCACCGAGCTGTTCACCCACACCGCCGACCGCGCCGGATTTAACTTCCACCTCAACGTCCAAGTCGGGGAACACATCACCCATGACGAATTACTTGCCCACCACCACGCGGTGATCTACGCCGTCGGAGCCCCCCACGATCGCGCACTCGGCATCCCCGGCGAGAACCTACCCGGCTGCCACCCAGCCACCGACTTCGTCTCCTGGTACAACGGACACCCCGATTTCGCCGACCATTCCTTCGACCTCTCCACCAACCGCGCGGTAATCGTCGGCAACGGCAACGTCGCCCTCGACATCGCTCGCATCCTCGCCACCGACGTGGCCCATCTGGCGCGCACCGATCTCGCCGACCACGCCCTCGACGCCCTGGCCCACAGCAACATCACCGAAATCATCGTGCTGGGCAGGCGCGGACCCGCTCAAGCCGCGTTCACCACACCTGAGCTGCTCGGCCTCGCCGGCGGCACCGACTTCAACGTCGTCGTCTCACCCGAGGAAGCACAACTCGACCCAGTCACCGCCGCGTCGCAGGCTCGCGAACCGCACTCGATGACCGGTCTCAAGGCGAACATCATCATGGAGCTTGCATCCCGCCCCCAGACCAACACCGGCAAACGCATCACTCTACGATTCCTCACTTCCCCCACCGGGATCCTCGGGGACGATCGCGTTCGCGGACTTACGTTGGCGCGCAACGAACTACTTCTCACCGAAGCTGGAGGCATTACCGCGAACACCACCACCTCCACAGAAACCCTGGACTGCGGCCTGGTTCTCAAATCCATTGGATACAAAGGCACTCCTCTCCACGGCCTGCCGTTCGACAACTCCCGCGGCACGCTGCCCCACCACCGTGGCCGCGTCGTCGACGCAGCCACCGGGACCCCCATCCCCGGAACCTACACTGCTGGCTGGATCAAACGCGGCCCCTCCGGCGGGATCGGCACCAACAAGAAGTGCGCCCAGGAAACCGTCCAAACCTTGTTGGACGACTACGCCGCCGGACGCCTCACCGCCCCCGTACACGGCCGCGACGTACTACATGACCTGATCACCCAGCGACAACCACACGCACTCAACCACTCCGGCTGGAAAGCCATCGACCTCCACGAACGCACTACAGCCCACCAACACCAACGCCCACGAATCAAACTCACCGACATTTCAAGGATGCTGACGATCGCCGAATCTACTCGGCCGGGGAGCGAGTGATAGAAGATGCGGATAACGCCATTTTGTCACACGCATTCAGAAGCAAGCTGGCGTGTTCCGCCGGTTTCCCGAAGATCCGGTTCGTCCCGCGGAACAGGGGTGAAACCGCAATTGGAGCAAAAACTGCGGCGGCTTTTTCGACCTGTGCCGCCGCGGAAGCGAGCAAAGGCTTCACGCAACGCCGGCGGCAAGCACGTACGCATGGCCGACTTTGTCTGCGGGTCGACGGATCCGGGTGCGGAGTTCGCCGCCTAGCGGGTCCGCGCCATTCCATGGCCCTGGATTGGAGCCTCCCTACACAGGAAGCGAAGGCATCCTCTTGCTCGATGACCTCGCTTACGCATAGCGGACCGCAAGCGCCGATTCGTTCACGGCGCAGATTTCGGAATTCATTTCCGCGTCGTAACGAACAAAGAAGTACGACTCAGACGCCGAAACGTCCCTTCCTACACGCGGCCGAACGCCGACCGCGAAGAACCTACGACAGCATCAATTGGCCTCGCACGAAGTATCGAGTCCAGTATCTAGTTCGGCCAAAAATTCGACGGTCGTCCAATGACTTTCTCTACTTCCCAACCTATCCCGCCCATGGCTGCCAGAGCCGTTCTGGTCGGCAGTCATCTCCGATCCAATCGAGGTATTGAATGTCCATCGAGCAGAATTTGCTGCAGCCTGCCAGCCACCTGCCCGCGTCTTCACCCAACGAAATCCGCAGAGTGACAGTGTCCGGCTTCCTTGGCAACACCATTGAGTACTATGACTTTATTCTGTACAGCTCGGCCGCAGCCTTGTTCATCGGTCCGCTGTTCTTCAGTGGGTTGAGTCCTGCGCTGGGCACCTTGGTGTCCTTCGCGACCCTGGCGACCGGCTACGTCGCCCGTCCATTGGGCGGGATCGTCCTCGGACGTCTCGGTGACCGCATCGGCCGGAAGCCAGTTCTCCTAATTACCATGCTAATAATGGGTGTCGGAACTGGTTTGATTGGAGCCCTGCCAACATACGCGCAGATCGGTGCCGCAGCGCCGCTGTTGCTCGTCCTTTTGCGACTGGTGCAGGGATTCGCGATCGGTGGGGAGTGGGCTGGTGCGGCGCTACTGACCGCGGAGCATGCCCCAGACGGTCGACGCGGCCTCATTACGGCGTTTGCGCAAAGCGGGGTGCCACTCGGCAGTCTGCTTTCCGCGTTGGCGATGGCTGCTGTATCGCTTCTCCCTCAGGAAAAATTGATGACATGGGGCTGGCGGCTCCCGTTTCTGGTCAGCTTTCTAATGCTGGGTGTAGGCCTGTATGTACGGACGAGGATCAGCGAGAGCCCGCTGTTCGACGAGCTTGAGACCGCAGCACGACGCCAACGTCGTCCAGTTACGCAGGTACTGCGTCGACCTGGTGCTCTCTTTCGCGGCGTCGCAGCGACGATTCCGCCTGTGATGGGATCGACTCTCTTCGGAAGCTTCGCCCTCTCCTACGCCGTGGGGATCGGGTATACCAGATCCGAAGTACTGGTTGCCCTCGGGATCGCGTGGGCAGCCGCAATCCTGACGACGCCTCTTTACGGGATGCTTTCCGATCGGATCGGCCGTCGGCCGGTCTACCTGTTCGGCGCAATCGGTCTCGCGGCGTTGGCGTTTCCCATGTTTTGGGCAATTAACTCGCTATCCACAATTTGGTTGACGGTTGCGCTCGTCGTCGACTTCGCAGTGATCTCGGTGGCGATGTCTGGTCCGCTGGCCGCCTTGCTCAGCGAGATGTTCAGCACTGACGTCCGGTACACCGGTGTGTCGTTGTCCTACCAGGTGGCGACAATCATCGCAGGATTTACCCCCTTGCTAGCCGGCGGTCTGTTGGCTTTGGCAGGTGGTGGTAGAAATGTTGGGTGGATTTGCGCCTTCGTCGCCGCGGTCTCGCTGCTGGCGGCGGCCATCGCTTGGTTTTGGACGGAATCCAGGGGCAGCAGCC
>DATFCF010000617.1:0-5874 GCA_035253445.1 Mycobacterium sp. | reverse complement strand
TGCTGTCCCGCCACGACGACGGCGTCTACCGGGGCGCCTCGCCAACACCGCCCGCAAGATCCTCGGCACTCGCCGCATCCACGAGCGATTCGAGACCACCGGCGGCGAGGGAGCAGTACGGGGTCTGAACCTCATCAGCCGCTTCCCCCATGACGCTCAGCCGTGGACCGACATCTGGCTCGCGGCCGCGCCTGGCGAGAGCTGCAACCGAAGCCGAACGTGCGGCTTTCGATCCTCGGCGAGCACGGCCTGCCCTGGCCGGCATCCTGGAGGGCCCACGTGTCCGCTACGTCATGCCCGGCGTCGAGGAATGGCGTACCTCGCAAAGCTGGCCGCCTGCCGCGAGCCATCGCCCGCTCGCGCTCCGCGCGGATACGGTCCTCGGAGATGAGGACGCTCAGGGAGAACGCTCCTACCTGACCATTTCAGCCGGGCAGCGACTGCTTCCGGGCACAAGCGCGCTTTCTCTACCCGACAGATTGGAGTGGAACACCCAGGTTCTCGCCGACGACGTCGAAGTTGCTGGCGAGGTCGAGCTGGAGCTCACCGCGACCACCACCGCATTCGACACCGGCTGGATCGCGTTACTGGAGGACGTGGCCCCGGACGGCAGCACCACGGCCGTCACACAAGGCTGGCTACGTGCCTCGCTGCGCGAAACCGACGACACTGCAAGCCGCCCTGGCCGACCGGTCCTTCCGCTGCGAACGCCGCACGCGGTGACGCCCGGACAGAAAATCAATTACCGCATCCCGCTCGTACCGACAGCGCGCCTCTTCAAGACAGGGCATCGCATTCGCCTAACACTCACCAGCGACGACACCGGCAAGGGCCTGCGCGTGATGGAAGGTTTCACGCACACCAGCGTCGGCAGCAGCAGCGTCAACACAGTTCACGGCCAATCTCGTCTCCTTCTACCAGTCACGACAGAGCACTCGCCCTAAACGGACGTCAACCGCACTCAACGGCGCCGCTGTCGTGCAGGTCAGCGGCATACTCGCTGGTCAGAGTCGTGCCGACCCGTCCTCCGTTCACACCGGAGAGGTAACTGTGGGCTCTGTTGCGTCGGCTGATCGGGCCGGCTCCTGCGCACTTCGGGCCAGCAAGGCGAACGCCGTCCTCCATCCGGGCGAACTTGCTATCCGGCAAGGAGGCCGCCACGATGGCGAATGCGGTACGTCTTGTGTAGGTGGGTGGAAGTGCATCATGGATCCGATTGTGCAGGCACCGTTCGCGGTGTCGGTGGGGACCTCCGACCTGGATGAAGCTCGCGCCATGTGCGGTGAGCATCTGTATCCGCGTTCGATGCGGCTGATCGACCCATCGGCTCGCCTTGCCGCCCGGTTCGCCTTCCTTCATCTGGGTGGCCTCACCGTCGGTGATGTCCGGTATGGGGCAGCGGTGGCCGGGGAGTGCGCGGAGTTGGGCAGCTATCACGTCAACCTGGTGCAGGCCGGTCGTTTCGCGGCCCGGCAGGGCTCCCGTTCGATCAACGGCGACACCAGCACCGCCGGTGTCTACCGTCCGGTGGGCCACAACTTTCTGCACGGCGCGAGTGCCGATTGCCATCTGCTGGGGCTGAGCGTAGACACCGGTGTCTTGGAGGAGGCGTTGGCCTCGCTGCTGAACGCGCCCGTGCGCGGCCGGGTGCGGCTGGCCGAGCATCTGGACGTACGCCGGCCGCCGGGGCGTATGTGCGCAGAACTGATCCGGCTCCTGGCAGACGAGATCGACAATCCCAGCGGCCTGATCTATCAACCCGTCATTGCGGCGCCACTGCAGGAGAGCGTGGTCATTTCCCTGCTGTTGGCGGTGGGTCACCAATACCAGGATGCGTTGCGCCAGCGGACACCACGGTGCCCCAGTCATCGCGTCGCGCGGGCGATCGAGGCGATCCGCGCCGAGCCGCAGCGCCCGTATACCGTCGCCGCGCTGGCGGAGATCGCCGGTGTGAGCCTGCGC
This sequence comes from Mycobacterium sp., assembly GCA_035253445.1. Lineage (GTDB taxonomy): Bacteria > Actinomycetota > Actinomycetes > Mycobacteriales > Mycobacteriaceae > Mycobacterium. Next base: position 3,912 of record DATFCF010000617.1, on the reverse strand, counting down.
TGTCTGCGGCAAGAGTTCCACCGGCAGGTCGGCATGGCGCCGATGGCCTATCTCAGCGAGGTTCGCCTCGCCCGGGCGCACAAGGAACTCGCCGACGCCGATCCTGACCAGACGTCCGTCGCCGAGATCGCCCGTCGGTGGGGGTTCGCCCGGCCCTCCTGGTTCACCGCCCGATACCGAAGGCTTTACGGCCTCCATCCCACCGAGACACTGCGCGGCACACGTGGCAGATCGGTGCCACCGGTTAGCCGGTAGGGCTCGTAGAGAGCCCCCTCGGTGGGCTTGCCGTAGCGATCTGTTGAGCCCGCGTGAGAAGGTGCGATAGTGCGTTGGGTCGATATCGGGCGTTCAGTACCAGCGATGGTGGCCGTCAGCTGCGCTGTCGCTCTGTGGAGTGCGCCGGCGCAAGCGCAACCGCTCGGCTGCGGCGCTGTGGTCAGGCAGGACATCACGCTCGAGGCAGACATCACCGGTTGCACCGGCGCCGGGCTGATCGTCGGTGCTGCCGGTGTGACCATCGACCTCGGCGGTCACACCATCAGCGGGGCGTTCATCTCGGGCGGGGATCCGGCGCAGATCGGCATCGACGACGGTGCCGGCCACGACGCAGTCGTCATCCGCAACGGCGTGGTGCGTGATTTCGGCGGCGCCGCTGTCCGGCTCAACGCCGTCGACGGCGCCACCGTGTCCGGCCTGGACGTGTCATTCGGGCAATTCGGTATCCAGATGGACGGTGGATCGGGCAACCGGCTGATCGGCAACACCGTGGCGAACGCGCCGGTCGGCATCGCAGTGTTCGGCGCGGCGGGGCGGAGCCGGAACAACGTCGTGAGCGGGAACACGGTGTCGTCGGCGAACACGGCCGGAATCGCGTTGCGGTACGGCGAGATCACCGGCACCCGCGTGGAGAACAACGACGTCAGCGTGACGTTCGGCGTCGATCGCTGGGGTGCGGCCATCGCGGTCGGCGCCCGCTACACCACGGACGAGGGCGCCATCAGCGGTACGCTGGTTCGCCGCAACGTCATGCATGAGCTGTACGCCAACGGTGGTGTGTTCGTCAGCGACGCAGCGGCCGACACGCGGGTGGAGTTCAACCGCGTCGACAACGCGCTCGGGTTGCCGCCGTACGAGATCGACGGCGAACGCACCCTCGTGCGCAACAACAGCGTCAGCAACACCCAGTTCCCCGGCTTCGGCAACTACGGCATCCAGGTCGACGAGAACGCAGACCGGACGGTGGTCGAAGCCAACTCGATCAGCCGGGCGGGCAGCATCAGCATCGACGACAGCGGACAGCACACCGTTGTCGGCCGCAACCGGATCGACGGGCTGCCCCTGTCCAGCGGCACAGGAACCGGCTTCAACAACGGCATCATCGTCCGGGAGGCGGCCCGCGACGGCCGCATCGAGGGCAACGTCGTCAGCCGGCTCGCGGCCATCGGTGGTCTCGCACCGGGCGCCGGCATCGAAATCCTTGGCGACCACATCCTGGTCACCGCCAACGCGGTGTCGGAGATCGACACTTCGGACGGCATACGCGTGGACGTGGCAGCGGACGACGTGACAGTGACGGGCAACATCGTCCGCGCGGCCGGCGATGACGGCATCGACCTGCAGAGCCCGGCGACCACCGTGACGGCCAACCTGGCCGTCAACAACACCGACCACGGCATCGAGGCGGTACCCGGCGTACGCGACGGCGGTGCCAACTACGCCTTCGGCAATGGCGCCGACGCCCAATGCGTCGGAGTCAGATGTCGGCCCTGATCCGACGTGATGATGTGTACCGCTTTACCAGTGCACCGATGATCGGCACAAAGCGGCCTCGCGCGGCTGATGTGCATCGCCGGGATCGCCGAACGTGGCACAGAACACGGACATCGACCGTCCCATTTGATCTGACCGAGACATGCTCGGACGGCTCGGTACTTCGGCGTGCTGACTCCCTTGACCGGCTAGTGGTATGGGTCAACGATGGTTTCTGAGAAATGGCGGGGGCTGTCAGATCCGGCGACACACTGCAACGATCGTTGCTGTGCAGCTTCAGGAGGGGGACGGCCATGTCTGTCGCGCGTCGCATCGTTCTGTTCATCGCTGCTGTAGGCCTGATGACCACAGTGGCTGCGCCGCCAGCGAGCGCGCAAGACCGTCGAGGTCCGGCGGTGACCCCACTCGCCAGCTTCGGGGATGGCACCTTCGTTACCGGAAGCACGATCGGCCCCGACGGGGCGCTGTACGTCACGGACGGAAGCGCCGGCAGCGTATTGCGCATCGATCGCCGCAGTGGTCGTGTCACCACATATGCCACGGGGTTGCCGAGGAAGGCATTCGCCACCGACATCGGTGGACCGGTTGATGTCGTATTCGTCGGCCGGACCGCGTACGTGCTCGTCACCTTGGTCAGTGGTGAGATCAACGGCGAACCGTTCGGCGACGCCAACGACAAGAACGGCATCTACCGCCTCGAGCGCGACGGCAGCTTCACGCTCGTCGCTGACATCGGCGGCTGGTCGGTCGACAACCCTCCGGTACCGGCGTTCTTCGTCGACACCGGCGTGCAGTACGCCATGGAGCTCTACCACGGCGAGTTCCTGGTCACTGACGGACACCACAACCGGGTGTTGCAGGTGAAACGAAACGGCTCGATCAACGAGGTCGCGACGTTCGGAAACGTCGTGCCGACCGGGCTGGAAGTGAGCAAGCACCGCGTCTTCATCACCCAGCTCGGCCCGATCCCACACGAACCGGAAGACGGCAAAGTCCTCGCCCTGCGTCGGAGGTCGAGCTCCACAGAGATCGCCAGCGGGGCCAGCATGCTCGTCGACGTCGAGCGGGGACCGCACGGCAAGCTGTACGCACTGTCACAGGGTCAATGGGACGGCGTGGGTGAGGGCTCGCCGGCCCTTCCGAACACCGGCCGCTTGGTCGTCGTGGAACGCGACGGAAGCCTGACGCCGGTCGTTGACTCCCACGGACAAGAGCTCGTGCTCGACCGCCCGACGTCGATGGAGTTCGTCGGGAACACCGCATACGTCGTATCGGTCGACGGCAACGTCTACGAAGTCGCCAACCTCTGACGACCTTGGCTGGAGCACGCCGCTTGCAGATAATGAGGATCAGTCGAGTGTCTTGGTGAGGCGGACGTCTTCCTCCCGGTAGCCGCAACGGTTGTAGAACGCCCGGGCAGTTCTATTCGCGGCACCAGTCTCCACGGTGATGCGCTGATGCCCGCGGCGGCGTGCCCAGTTCTCAGCGGCATCCATCAGTAGCGTGCCGACGCCGCGCCGCTCGTGGGTCGCCCGCACCACGAGTTCGCCGACGTAGGCGTCGATCTCGCCAGTGAAGTGCGGGCGCTCGGCCACCGTCACCAGGCCGATGACATCCTCGCCTGCGTGGGCGACGAACACCTCTCGGTCTTCTGCGTCGGCGTTGGCGAGCGACGACTCGATCCAGCCGGTGACCGCCCTTCGGACCGCGTCTGGGTCCCGCCAGCCGGCGACGCCTGTCTGCAGGCGAGGAGCAAGGAGGACGGCGGCTTCCCGGTCAGAGGGCTGGTATCGGCGGACGCGGACTTCGACATCAGACATGGGTCGATGATGACCTCAGCGAGGCGCTCGAATAAACACCGAGAACCATAAGATCGAGCCGTGCAGTTCATCCGCGCTTGTGCTTACTGGAGGCCCGGCTGTCGGGAAGTCGGTTACCGGACGCCGGCTCGCCGCGAGCAGGACCCGAGCAGCGTTCGTTGACGTCGACGACATTCGTCAGCTCGTCGTGGCAGGTGCCGAGGCACCGTGGCGTGGTCCGGAAGGCACTGCTCAAGCAGCGCTCGGCGCGGAGAACGCCTGCAGGCTCGCTCGGCGCTTCATGGCGCATGGCTTCGATGTCGTTCTGGCGGATGTGCTGACT
>DATFCF010000616.1:0-3404 GCA_035253445.1 Mycobacterium sp. | reverse complement strand
TCGCGGCCCAGCGCGCCGCGACCCCGCCCGCGTGGACGGCGAAATCGATGTCCATCTCCAGGGCCTCCGGGTCCCAGCGGCGCACGGTGTAACTGCGTTTCTCGGCGCCGTCCGGCGGGAAGGCCAGGAGCAGGCGCTCGTCGGGTGTCCCGCTGGACTCGAATCGACTCAGATCGCCGCCCGCGAGGGTGATCCTCTGCATGTTCGGCGTCACCCGCCTCGTGCGCGCCACGGGCGCCGACCAGTCGAGGTCGCCCAGGGAGTCGTCGGACATGCGCTCAAGGTACCGGGAGGGGAGTCGGGGGCCCGCAGTTACCGGCCGGCAAGCGTCGGGGCCGGTCGGGTGCGGCACCCGGTGCGCCCGGCCGCGGCAGGCAGGTGTGAGGTGGTGCCGAGTGCGGCTGGGGACGGGTCCTGGAAGGGGTCGGCGTCGTCCGGCGGAAGTTGTGCCCGGCGGGTTTGCACGGGACTCTCCCGGTGCCCGCGCCGCCGATGCGGGCGTGTCTTCGGAGGTGACGTAAGCTCCCCGAGCCTCCAGTGCACGAGCGCGATGCGCGGGGTGTTCCGCGTCACGCCGAAAATGTGATGTGCGACACGCCGGAGCGAGCACGAAATTTGTGGTCCGCAGGATGACGACCAGGGAATTTCATCAATGTGACTCACAACATCTCGGGTTAAGTGTTTCTGTCGGCCACTAGGTGTAGTGTCTTGAGCACTGAGAGACCACAACGAGAACCGACTCGGTGAGCATCTCCATCGGGGGTCACCGCCATCTCGATCAGGGGAAGTCTCAGTGCGCTGAACACACACTTCGTCAGCTCCATTCGGCAGTGGAAAGAGGGACTTCATGAGCATCACCGTCTACACCAAGCCCGCTTGCGTTCAGTGCAATGCCACCTACCGGGCCCTCGACAAGGCGGGCATCGAATACGCCGTCGTCGACATCACCGAAGACCCCGAAGCCCGGGACTACGTCATGGCACTGGGATACCTGCAGGCGCCCGTGATCGTGGCCGGTGACGAGCACTGGTCGGGCTTCCGCCCCGACCGCATCAAGACCCTCTCGGCAAACGCTGCTTGAAGCGAGGCGATCGCACCGCCCGAGGCGGAGAACGAGCCGATTCCCGGGCGGCAGTAAACGGTAGTACTAGTCCAGATGGTGGAAACCGATGACATCGCTGGTGTACTTCTCCAGCGCCTCGGAGAATACCCATCGCTTCGTTCAGAAGTTGGGTGTCCCGGCCACGCGCATTCCGCTGCACGACCGCGCGGGCACGTTCGAGGTCGATGAGCCGTACGTCCTGATCCTGCCCACCTACGGGGGCGGGATCACCGCGACCGGTCGGGACACGAGCTACGTGCCCAAGCAGGTCATCAGATTCCTCAACAACACGCACAATCGCTCCCTCATCCGTGGGGTGATCGCTGCAGGCAATACGAACTTCGGCGAGTCGTATTGCTATGCCGGAAACGTGATTTCGCAGAAGTGCAGGGTTCCGTACTTGTACCGCTTCGAGCTCATGGGTACCGCCGAAGACGTAGTAGCAGTCCTGGACGGGCTCGAACAATTCATGGAGAGTGAACAGTGGCACCGACAATCACAGACACAGCCCCGGCTGGGAGTGTAGAACGCGCTGTGGCACGACCCGACGTCTCCTCGGGAGAACTCGATTACCACGCGTTGAACGCGATGCTGAACCTGTACGGCCCCAACGGCGAGATCCAGTTCGAGAAGGACCGCGAGGCCGCGAACCAGTACTTCCTCCAGCACGTCAACCAGAACACCGTCTTCTTCCACAACCAGGACGAGAAGCTGGACTACCTGGTGAAGGAGAACTACTACGAGCGCGAGGTCCTCGACCAGTACACGCGCAACTTCGTCAAGTCGCTGATCGACCACGCGTACTCGAAGAAGTTCCGGTTCCCCACCTTCCTCGGTGCATTCAAGTACTACACGTCGTACACGCTGAAGACGTTCGACGGCAAGCGGTACCTCGAGCGGTTCGAGGACCGGGTCTGCATGGTCGCGCTCACGCTCGCCGCAGGCGACGAGGAATTGGCGACCAAGCTCGTCGACGAGATCATCGCCGGCCGCTTCCAGCCCGCCACCCCCACGTTCCTCAACTCGGGCAAGAAGCAGCGCGGCGAGCCCGTGTCCTGTTTCCTGCTCCGCATCGAGGACAACATGGAGTCGATCGGCCGCTCCATCAACTCCGCCCTGCAGCTGTCCAAGCGCGGCGGCGGAGTTGCGTTGCTGCTCAGCAATGTTCGCGAACACGGCGCCCCGATCAAGAAGATCGAGAACCAGAGCTCCGGGGTCATCCCGATCATGAAGCTGCTCGAGGACTCGTTCTCGTACGCCAATCAGCTGGGTGCGCGTCAGGGCGCGGGCGCGGTGTACCTGCACGCGCACCACCCGGACATCTACCGCTTCCTCGACACCAAGCGCGAGAACGCGGACGAGAAGATCCGCATCAAGACGCTGTCGCTGGGCGTCGTCATCCCCGACATCACGTTCGAGCTGGCGAAGAAGAACGAGGACATGTACCTCTTCTCGCCGTACGACGTCGAGCGCATCTACGGGGTGCCCTTCGCGGACATCAACGTCACCGAGAAGTACTACGAGATGGTCGACGACAAGCGGATCCGCAAGTCGAAGATCAAGGCACGCGAGTTCTTCCAGACCGTGGCCGAGCTGCAGTTCGAGTCCGGGTACCCGTACATCATGTACGAGGACACCGTGAACCGGGCCAACCCGATCGCGGGCAAGGTCACCCACTCCAACCTGTGCTCGGAGATTTTGCAGGTCTCCACGCCGTCGGAGTTCAACGACGACCTGTCCTACAGTCATATCGGCAAGGACATCTCCTGCAACCTGGGTTCGCTCAACATCGCCAAGACGATGGACTCGCCGGACTTCGCGCAGACCATCGAGACCTCGATTCGGGCGCTGACCGCCGTCGCCGATCAGACCTCCATCGACTCGGTCCCGTCGATCAAGAAGGCGAACGACGAGGGACACGCCATCGGTCTCGGGCAGATGAACCTGCACGGATACCTGGCACGCGAGCGGATCCACTACGGCTCCGACGAGGGCATCGATTTCACGAACATCTACTTCTACACCGTGGTGTTCCACGCGATCCGGGCGTCCAACGAGATCGCCAAGGAGCGCGGCACGTACTTCGCCGGCTTCCCGGAGTCCAAGTACGCCTCGGGTGAGTACTTCGACAAGTACACCGATCAGGTGTGGGAGCCGAAGACGGAGCGGGTGCGGCAGCTGTTCGCCGATGCGGGCCTGCACATCCCGACCCAGGACGACTGGCGTGAGCTGAAGGCGTCCGTGCAGCAGCACGGCATTTACAACCAGAACCTACAGGCGGTGCCGCCGACCGGATCGATCT
>DATFCF010000615.1:0-5566 GCA_035253445.1 Mycobacterium sp. | reverse complement strand
TCGCAGGCCGCGATCGTGCTCGAGGTGGAGTTCGCACTGGACGCCGAGGGCCGCAGCGCGCCGCTTCGCTACGGCGAGCTGGCGACCGCGCTCGGCGCCGAAGCCGGTTCGCGCACCGACCCGTTGCGAGCGCGGGAGGCGGTGCTGTCCCTGCGTGCACGCAAAGGGATGTTGCTCAGCGAAGAATCAGCGACCGACCACGACACCTGGAGCGTCGGGTCGTTCTTCACCAACCCCGTCGTCGCGGCCGCCGAATTCCATCGGCTGCAGACCGAGATCGGGGGACCGGTGCCGAACTACCCCGCGCCCGACGGCGTGAAACTGGCTGCGGGCTGGCTGGTCGAGCGGGCCGGTTTCTACAAGGGCTACCCGGGTGACGACGCTCCGGCCCGCCTTTCGACCAAGCACGCGCTGGCTGTGACCAACCGCGGCGGCGCCACCGCGGCCGACGTGATTGGCCTGGCCAGGGCGGTGCGCGACGGCGTCAGAACGACATTCGGGATCGATCTCACGCCCGAGCCGGCACTGATCGGATGCGCATTGTAGGTACGCTGGGTCCACGTGAGCCCAGGCCCCGACGTCGACCCGGTGCCGTCGAAGGTCAACCGACGGCGGGCACTGACTGCTCTTGCGGTCGGGGTCGTCGCGCCGGGAGCACTGGCAGCATGCGTCAGCAGGTCCAGCAAAACCTCCGGTGAAGCGACCGCACCCCCGGCCCCGTCGTTGGCATTCGAGCCGGCCGCCGCCGCCGTCGATGTGTCGCCGACCGCGCCGGTCGGTATCGAGGTGAAGGACGGCTGGTTCCAGCGGGTCGCGCTGACCAACCCCGAGGGCAAGGTGGTCGCAGGCACGCTCAACCGCGACCGCACCGCGTTCAATGTCACCGAACCGCTCGGCTACGGCGTCATCTACACCTGGGCAGGCTCGGTGGTCGGCCGCGACGGTAAGGCCGTTCCTGTGCAGGGCGATTTCACCACCATCAACCCGGACACCCAGGTCAGCGGCCAGTTCCAGCTCGCCGATGGACAAGTTGTCGGTGTCGCGGCGCCGATCATCATTCAGTTCGACGCGTCGATCAGCGACAAGGCGTCCGTCGAGAAGGCGCTCAAGGTCACCACCGAGCCGCCGGTCGAGGGCAGCTGGGCATGGCTTCCCGACGAGGTCGGCGGTTCGCGGGCGCACTGGCGCACCCGTGACTACTACCCGGCTGGCACCGAGGTGCACGTCGACGCGAAGCTCTACGGGGTGTCGTTCGGCGACGGCGCCTACGGAGCGCAGGACGCGACGCTGACGTTCGAGACCGGCCGTCGCCAGGTGGTCAAGGCCGAGGCCTCGTCGCACCGCATCCAGGTGCTCGACGCCCAGGGCGGCGTCATCATGGACTTCCCGTGCAGCTACGGCGAGGGCGACCTGGACCGCAACGTCACCCGCAGCGGCGTCCATGTCGTGACGGAGAAGTACGAAGACTTCTACATGACCAACCCCGCCGCCGGCTACGCCAACGTGCGTGAGCGCTTCGCGGTGCGGATTTCCAACAACGGCGAGTTCATCCACGCCAACCCGGCTAGCTCGGGCGCTCAAGGCAACACCAATGTCACCAACGGCTGCATCAATCTGTCGATCGAGGACGCCCAGCAGTACTTCAACAGCGCGATCTACGGGGATCCGGTCGAGGTGACCGGGACGCGCATCCCGTTGTCCTACGCCGACGGCGACATCTGGGACTGGGCCGTGCCGTGGGACGAGTGGGTATCAATGTCAGCGTTGTCCGAGCAGGGTTCGCCCCCACGCATTCCCAGCACCGCCCCTGCGACGCCGTCGGGCGCGCCTCAACCGGTCAACGAGCGGCCCGGCGGTTAGGGATTTGTGTGCGTTTTGTTGCGCTGAGCGCTCCTGAACGCACACAAATCACTTGCCACGGCGGTTGTAGCGGGATCCACTGGCTCCGCTGACCTGGTCACGCGGCCGGATGACGATTGTGTCCAGGTCGACGTGCGACGGCCGGGATGCGACGAACCCGATGACTTCGGCGACGTCTTCGGCCACTAGGGGGGTTACGCCCTCATACACCTTCTCGGCGCGCTCTTCGTCGCCAGCGAACCGGCGCAGCGAAAAGTCCGTCTTCACCATGCCGGGCGCAATCTCGGTGAGCCGAACCGGCTTTCCGATCAGCTCGCTGCGCAACGTGCGGTGTAGTACGCCCTGGGCATGTTTGGTGGCGGTGTAGCCCCCACCGCCGTCGTAGATCTCGAGCGCGGCGATCGAGGTGACGGTGACGATCAGGCCGTCGCCGGACTCAATCAGCTTGGGCAGCAGCGCCTTTGTCACCCGCAGCGTGCCCATCACGTTGGCCTCCCACATCCAGCGCCAGTGGTCCAGGTCGGCCTCGGCGACCGGCTCCAGCCCCCGGGCGCCGCCGGCGTTGTTGACCAGCACGTCGACCCGGTCCAGTGCGCTTGCCAATGCGGTGACGTCATCGCCGTTTGTGATGTCAGCCACAATCGCGATACCGCCGATCTCATCGGCAAGTGCCGTGATCGGACCCTCCCGTCGTGCCACGCATACGACCTTAAAGCCTTGTCCCGCAAGGGTTCTTGCGGTCGCTTCGCCTATTCCCGCGCTGGCGCCGGTGACCACCGCGACCCGTTTGTCGGCTGTAGGTGTCGTCATCTGCCCAACTTTAGTTGGCGTGCTAAATTCGCCGTGTGTTCCGGAGCTGTTGTTGTCGCCGCGTGATCAGCCGCGCCTGACCGACCCCGGATATCTCACTGTCTGAGTCGAGTCGCAGGTGTGGCCAGGACCCACCAGCCGACTTCGACAAAGGACATGCCCGTGCGCACCACCACATCTCTCCGTCAGACCCCCACCGCCGCTCACACCAAGCGGGCGCTGCTTTCCCGTCCCTACATCGTCGCCCCGTCGCTGCGGGTCGCTGACGGGGCCGCCGCATCGGTCTTCGGCGCCGCGCGGCTACGCGGTCCGATCGCCCGCGACGTCATCGCCCAAATCACCCGGCTGAGCATCGCCACGGTGAACCGGCAGGTCACTGCCTTGCTGGACGCCGGGATGCTGCGGGAACGCGCAGACCTGGCCGTCTCCGGCGCGATCGGCCGGCCGCGGGTGCCGGTCGAGGTCAACCACGAGCCGTTCCTCACGCTCGGTGTCCACATCGGCGCGCGCACCACCAGCATCGTGGCCACCGACCTGTTCGGGCGCACGCTCGATGTCGTCGAGACGCCGACGCCGCGGGGCACGCAGGCCGCCGCGCTGGCGTCGCTGGCCGGTAGCGCCCGGCGCTACCTGAGCCGCTGGCACCGTCGCCGCCCTCTCTGGGTTGGGGTGGCCGCCGGCGGCGTCGTCGACTCCGCGACGGGATACCTCGACCATCCAAGGCTGGGCTGGTCCGAGGCTCCCGTCGGTCCGGTGTTGGCCGAGGCGCTCGGCCTGCCGGTGTCGGTCGCCTCGCACGTCGATGCGATGGCGGGCGCCGAACTGCTGCTCGGGGTGCGGCGACTGCCGACATCGTCGTCGACGAGCCTCTATGTGTACGCCCGCGAGACCGTCGGCTTCGCGCTGTCCATCGGCGGTCAGGTGCACTCGCCTGCCGGCGGCCCTGGCACCATCTCCGCGTTACCGGCGCAGTCGGACCTACTCGGCGGCAGCGGGCAGCTCGAATCCACCGTGAGCGACGAGGCCGTGCTGACCGCAGCGCGCAAAGCCCGGATCATCCCGGCCGAGGGTCCCGCGTCGACGCTGACCGCGGTGCTGCGGGCGGCCCGGCAGGGCAACCAGCAGGCGCGCGCGCTGTTGGCCGAGCGCGCGCGTGTGCTCGGCGAGGCCGTTGCCCTGTTGCGCGACATGCTCAACCCCGACGACCTGGTGGTCGGTGGCCAGGCCTTCACCGAATACCCGGAGGGCATGAACCTCGTCGAGGCGGCATTCGCCGAGCGGTCGGTGCTGGCGCGGCGCGAGATTCGGGTCACCGCGTTCGGCAATCGAGTGCAGGAAGCCGGCGCGGGTGTGGTCTCGCTCGGCGGGCTGTACGCCGACCCGATCGGTGCGATGCGACGCGCACAGGCCCGCCGGCCCGACGTCAGTGCCTAGGCAGGCCGGGGGCGTTTCGTGCCCGAAGGCGTTCTGATCCGTTGCGCCGCAACAGATTACGAGCGCGGATGGCGGGCCTGGGGCAGTTCGGTGGATTGAAGCGCCGTGGCGAGCCCGAACTACCTGTGAGATCGTAGGTCCTCATGGCTGGCAGACCCGGTTACTCCAGCGCCGCAGACACCGACAAACCGTCGCGCGAGGAAACAGCCGATCTCACTACAGCGCTCGAGGCGCTCGGAAACGCGCGGTCGGCCGCAGGCGAACCGACCACGGACGGGGCCGCTGAACCGCAACGTCGCACTCTGCGCGGAGCGCGTCAGGCGTTGCTCACGGTGTTGACCGCTCTGCTGGTGGGCGGCGTCGTCGCCGTGGTGCAGTCTCATGTCGACGACGCCGATCCAATGGCGCATGCCGGCACGGCCGATCGCGCGAACGTCGTCTACAGCAACGCCGATAGCGGCTCATGCCTGAGCTGGCCGAAGGGCGCGCCGAACCAGCCGTCCTTCGTCCAGTGCACGGACGATCACATGTTCGAGGTCGCCGAGCCGGTCGGCGCGAGCAATGTCGAGGCGCCATGCGACCAGGTGGTGCACCGCTACCTGGGTAGCCGCTACGACCCCGATGGCAGGTTCACCGTTGGCGCGCTCTGGTCAGGGACGCAGTCCGGCGAGCGGCACCTGCTGTGTGGCCTGCAACTGCTCGGCCCCGATAACCAGCCCGTGCCCTTCAAGGGCAGTGTGGCTGATCTGGATCAATCGAAGGTCTGGCCGCCGGGCACCTGTTTGGGCGTCGACTCCACCACCCGTCAGCCGACCGACATCCCGGTCGACTGCGCGGCGCCCCACGCGTTGGAGGTGGCCGGTGCGGTGAATCTCGCCGAGAGGTTCCCAGGCCCGCCGCCTTCCGCGGCCGATCAGGAAGCCTTCATCAGGGAAGCGTGCGCTCGCACGGTCGAGGCATACCTCGCGCCGGTCCCTCTGCAAACGACGGCGCTGAGGTTGAACTACGGCACGGTGTCGGCGGCGAGCTGGTCGGCCGGCAGCCGTCAGGTGGCGTGTGGCATCGGCGAGCCGCAGGGCAATCAAGGCTGGGCGACACTGACGGGAAGAGCCAAGGGCGAGCGGGCGACCAACGGCCAGGCGCCCCAAGCGCCGCCGAGCAGCCCGGAACCGCAACCGACTGCCGCCGACGAGGGCCAGGACGATCAGCCCGCCGTGGTGGACACGCCCGATCCGGTTCCGGCGGCAAGGTCGGCGACCCCGTCGCCGACCCCGAGCACCACGGCGACGACGCCCCTGGGTCCGCCGCCGGGCCCGCCACCGGGAGCGATCCCCAGCCCGACGCCGGAAACCCCGCCGGCACAGGTCATCGAAATTCCGGGCCTGGCACCGATCACCTTGCCGGTATGGCCACCACCTGCACCGCCACCTGCACCGCCACCGCCGCCGCCGCCCCCGCCGCC
>DATFCF010000614.1:0-5407 GCA_035253445.1 Mycobacterium sp. | reverse complement strand
ATTGAGGGCGTTGCGGGTCCCGAGGCGGCCAACAATGCCTCAGCCGCAGGCACATTGGTGCCGATGCTGTCGCTCGGCCTGCCCACCAACGCCACCGCCGCGGTCATGCTCACCGCGTTCGTGTCCTACGGAATCCAGCCCGGCCCCACGCTTTTCGAGAAGGAGCCGCTGCTGATCTGGACACTGATCGCGAGCCTGTTCATCGGCAACTTCATGCTGCTGGTGCTCAACCTGCCGTTGGCGCCGCTGTGGGCCAAGCTGCTGCGCACACCGCGGCCCTACCTCTATGCAGGCATCCTGTTCTTCGCTGCGCTGGGCGCGCTCGCGGTGAACGTGCAGCCCCTGGATCTGGCGCTGCTGCTGGTGTTCGGTCTGCTCGGCCTGATGATGCGGCGGTTCGGGCTGCCGGTGCTGCCGCTGATCATCGGGGTCATCCTCGGGCCGCGGATCGAACGTCAGTTGCGTCAATCCCTGCAATTGGGTGGCGGAGACTGGACCAGCCTGTTCACCGAGCCGGTCGCGATCATCGTGTACGTGCTGATGGCGATACTGCTGCTGATGCCGCTGATACTGCGGCTGATGCACCGCAGCGAGGAAACGCTGCTGATCGTCGAGGACGACACGGATCAGAAAGAGAAGGCGCAGGCATGACCACCGACGAGCGCTTGCGCGAGGAGAAATGATGACCGACGAGCGCTTGCGGGGAGAGAAATGATCGTCGTCGGCTACAGCACGGACCCGTTCGGCCGGGCGGCCCTCGAGCACGGAATCGCAGAAGCCAAGTTGCGGCAGACCACCTTGCTGGTGATCAACCCGACCTCGGGCGAGTCATACGCCGACCCACGGTTCGCGCAATCCGGCGAGGTTCACGACGTCGAGCAGCATCTCAACGAGTGCGGGGTGCAGTTCGAGCTGACGCAGCCGGTCGGGGTGGACATCGCCGCCGAGCTGCTCAAGGCGATGGATCGCAGTGACGCCCAGCTGCTCGTGATCGGCATCCGGCATCGCAGCCCGGTCGGCAAGCTGCTGCTCGGCAGCGTGTCACAACAACTGCTGCTCGAATGCCCCAAACCTGTATTGGCGGTCAAACCCGGCGACGCCTGACGGGGCTCGTAACACATCGGCTCCCGCAGCGATGAACCTTCTGAGGCCGGATCGCATTCATTGGCTCCGGTCGCACTGACGGCGTCGATGTCCCGGGAGGATGGCTCAAGGCAGACCACTCATCCACCTCGTTCTTTTTTCGCCCGCAGCAACTAGCTGGTACCAGGCCGGCGTTGGGGGAGATGACTGCACACGCAGCCGTGGCGGAAGTTCGCCACGCTCCTTGAGATCCAAAGGAGTCGATGCACGATGGGTGCACCGCTTGAATTTTGCTCTAAGCGCAGTGTTGTCGCTGTCTTGGCGTCAGGGGTAGTCATCTCCCTGACAGCACTCACCGGTGGGATTACGCCGGCGATCGCCGACCCGAAGAACGAACCGGTGGTGCCGACCACCACCGTCGCTGTTCCGGAACCAGAAGTCGTCGTGCCCGAGGAGACGAAGCGGGCCGAAGCCGAAGCTCCCAAACCCGAGGCGCCACCAAGCGCGCCGGTAACGGTTCCCGCGCCTGCAAGCGTCGAATCGCCGCCCCAGACACAGATTCAGACCCAAACCGAAACGCCCGCGCAGGCTCCGCAGACGGTCGCGCCGACGACAGCGCCGGTCATCACGTCCGTCGCTCCCGCGTCGCCGACGACAGCGGTGAAACCACCGGAGACGACGGCTAAAGCTCCCGCACCGCGGGTCGTGGAGCCCGCGACCACCGGGCCCGCGACCACCGGGCCCGCGACCACCGGGCCCTCATCCACCGAGCCTGCACCGGTGACGTCCACCGAACAGAAGGCGGCGAGCTCGGCTCCGGCCACGCCGCCTGCCCCACTCACGACGAGCGCCAGCACCGCACCTGCTTCGCCGGCACTGGTAGCACCGACCTCGGAGACGACCAGCGCATCAGCTGCGACTGAAACCGAGTCGAAGACCAGCACTGAAGGGGAGGAGCCGTCCTCGTCGTCGGCGTCGTCGTCGGTGGCGACGTCCTCGAAGACGTCCTCCTCGACCGTCTCGCAAGCCGCGCAGGTGATCGAGCAGTCCGAACCGCAGACACTGCAGGCGCCGGAAAAAGATCTCGAGATCGCCAAGACCGCGAAAGTCGTTGAGGTGAAGCCTGAGCCGGCGCCGAAGCAGGACGTCGATGCCCTGTCGAGCGAGCTGAATCTCAATCTGGGCCTTGGCCTCCCCGGCGGCATCAACGCCAGCGCGAGCGCAGATTCTGAGGTCCGGCTGGCCAGCGCCCGGGTGTGGGATCGTGATGTTCGGCAATGGAGCCCCGACTGGGTGCAGTACGACGAGTACTACCGGCCGGTGCTGCTGAACCCGTTCCGTGATGCGGTGCGGATCGTGTACGTGTACCAGAACGCCCCGCGCATCGTCTGGATCCCGCCGCTGGCGCGGATCGTGCTGGAGGTGGCCCAGTTCGCCGCGTACAGCTTCACGGCTGTCGTGGCGACCGCCGCCAATCTGGTCAACGCCGCGGTCAACACGGCGGTCAACGTCGCGGTGGGCAGCTTCTTCGGCGGCGGGTATTTCCCGGGCATCGGGATGCCGTTGCCGCCGCCCCCGCCACCCGTGTTGCGCTATGACAACGTGCCCGTCCTGGTGCGCTATACGGACAGGGTCTACGAACCGTTCCGGGTGCGGCGCATCGTCGACGTCGGCGACGACGCCCGTTTCGGGGAGCGCAAGGTGTTGCTCGACGGCGCGACGCCGGCATGGGGTGTGTGGAAGCAGACCCCAAGCGGGGAACGGCAATTCGAGGTGCACAGGACTCAGCAGTTCCCTGGCCTCGACAATCCGCAGGAGGCGCCGCTACCGGGTGACTATCAACTGAGGCTGGCCTCGGACGAGACGTCGTCGTCCGGATTCACGGGCAGAGACATCTTCCTGTTCGTGGCGGCCGGCGTGATCGGAACGCTGGGCTTCGGTGCGATCGGTCTGGCCTTCTGGCTTGGCCGCCGCAGGCCGCAGCATTAGGTGGTGGTGATCCGGATCGTGCCGTCGACGGCCGAAACCGGATAGCTGCGCACCGACATCGGGTGGCCGCCGGCTTCCGATCCGGTGGCCATGTCGAAGGTGTGGCCGTGCAGCGGGCAGACCACCACTTGGTCGTCGGCCAGACCGTCGGCCAGCGGTCCGCCCTTGTGCGGGCACACCGCATCGATGGCGCGCAGCGAGCCGTCCCGCAGCCGGAACACCGCGATCTGTTCTCCGTCGACGGTGAAGGTTCGGCCTTGGCCCACCGGGATGTCGTCGACCGGGCCAATTTCGACGCCGAGCTGACCGTGGGTCATCGCACCGGCACCTGCGGCAGCGGCAACAGCGGCAGCGATGTGCGGAATTGCCCTTCTGTCACCGGTTCTCGGCCGTCCATCCACGGATCGCGATAGGCGTCGACCGAGCGCTGCATGTTCGCGTCGAGTTGCTCGGCGATGCCCTCGGCATCATCGACCACGATGCCGCGGATTGTGTCGATGCCGATCCGCGGCACGAATTTGTAGGTGCGCTCGAGCCAATTGGCGTTCTCGCGGTAGTACTGAAGGAACCGTCCGGTGAGTTTGATGACCGTCTCCGCGTCGTCGACGGTGGCGAGAAGGTCGCCCTTGCGAATATGGGCGCCGGCCGCGCCACCGACATAGATCTCCCAGCGGCCGCCGTCGACGGCGACAACGCCGAGGTCCTTGCACAGCGACTCCGCACAGTTACGTGGACAGCCCGTGACGGCGAGCTTCATCTTCGCCGGGCTGGCCAGCCCCTGGTAACGCTCCTCGATGGCGATGCCGAGCGCGGTCGAATCGCCGACGCCGTAGCGGCAGAAGTCGCTACCGACACAGGTTTTCACGGTCCGGAAGCTCTTGCCGTACGCGTAGCCCGACGGCATGTCCAGATCCGCCCACACCGCAGGCAGGTCTTCCTTGCGCACACCGAGCAGATCGATGCGCTGCCCGCCGGTCAGCTTGATCATCGGCACGGAGTACTTGTCGGCAACCTCGGCGATGCGGCGCAGCTGCCGCGAATTGGTCACGCCGCCCTTCATCTGCGGCACCACCGAGAACGTGCCGTCTCGCTGAATGTTGGCGTGCACCCGGTCATTGATGAACCGGGCATCGTGTTCGTCGACGAACTCATCGGCCCACATCATCTCCAGCAGCGACGACAGCGCCATCTTGGAGTTGGCGTCCTCGCGGCCGTCCGGCGCAAGCGCGGCGAACACCGATGACACCGAATGCAATTCGAGCTCGCGGATGTGCTGCATCAACGTCGGCTTGTCATATGGGATTCCCGGCACGTACCACAAGGCCGACGGGTCCTCGGTGAGCGCACCACCGGAGGCCCATTCGACGATCTGGCCGACCAGCTCCTTGCACGATCCGCAACCCTTGCCCGCCTTGGTTTTCGCCATCACCCCGGTGACCGACGTCTCGCCCGACCGCACGCAACTCACCAGCGCCGCCTTGTTCACGCCGTTGCAGTTGCAGACCTGGGCGTCGTCGGACATCTCGGCGACGCCGACCGCGACCTCCGGGGTGCCGATGTCGAACATCAGCGACACCCGCTCGTCGGGCAGCGGCAACCCGCTGTCGAACGCCTGGGTCAGGAACGAAACCTTGCTGACGTCGCCCAACAGCGTGGCGCCGACCAGCTTGCCGTCGCGGATGACGATGGTCTTGTACACGCCGTGCCGCGGCTCGGAATACTGGACGAACTCGTCGTCTTCGAGTTCGGGTGCCTTGAGGCCCATCGCGGCGACATCGACGCCCGCGACCTTGAGCTTGGTAGCGGTGCGCGACCCGTGATACGCGGCGCCGCGGTCGGTGCCGGTCAGATGGTCGGCCAGTACCGTCGCCTGTTCCCACAGCGGGGCCACCAGCCCGTAGACCTGGCCGCGGTGCTGGGCGCATTCGCCGACCACGTAGACGCAGTCGTCGTCGATGGAGCGCATGTGGTCGTCGACGACGATTGCGCGTTCGACGGTCAGGCCTGCGCGCTGCGCCAGGCCGACGTTGGGCCGGATACCCGCCGCGATCACCAGCATGTCGCAGTGGATCGAACTGCCGTCGGAGAACATAATTCCCGCCATCCGGCCGTTCTCGTCAAGACGAACTTCGGTGGTGCGCTTGTCCAGGTGAACGGTGATCCCGATGCCTTGCACCGACTTTCGCAGTATCGCTCCTGCGGTGTCGTCGAGCCGTGCGTTCATCAGCGTCGGCCCCGCGTGCACGACGTCGACGGTAAGACCGCGGTTTTGCAGTCCGCGCGCGGCCTCCAGCCCCAGCAGACCGCCGCCGATCACCACCGCTTTGGTGCGGTG
>DATFCF010000613.1:0-2134 GCA_035253445.1 Mycobacterium sp. | reverse complement strand
GAAACGGTCCGACGCGATCTCGCCGTGCTGGACAAGGCGGGGGTGCTGCGACGCGTGCACGGCGGCGCAGTGCCGGTCCGGGCCCTGCATCTCGTCGAACCCGGCGTCGGCGAACGTGAGACCACCCGCGCCGAGCACAAGGACGTCATCGCGGAGGCTGCGACGGAGTTCTTCCCCCTCGCCGGTGCCAGTGTGCTGCTGGACGCCGGCACCACCACCTCGCGCATCGCCGCGCAGCTGCCCGCCGACCGCGAGTTCGTCGTCGTCACCAACTCCGTGCCCATTGCCGCCCGGCTCGCCGGGATGCCGTCGGTCTCCCTGCAACTGCTCGGTGGTCGTGTCCGGGGCCTCACCCAGGCCGCCGTCGGCGAACAGACACTGCGTGTGCTCGACACCCTGCGTGTCGACATCGCGTTCATCGGCACCAACGGGATCAGCATCCGTCACGGACTGTCGACACCCGACGGTGACGAGGCCGCCGTCAAACGCGCTATGGTCCACGCAGCGAATTACGTTGTGGTGGCCGCAGACTCGTCGAAGATCGGTCGCGAAGACCTTGTCAGCTTCGCCCCGATCTCCAGCGTCGACACGTTGATCACCGACTCCGAGATCAGCGCCGCCGATCGTGAACAGCTCACCGAGCAGGGCGTCGAGGTGGTCGTCGCATGATCGTCACCGTCACCCCCAACCCAAGCATCGACCGCACGGTCACGCTGACCGCTCCGCTGACCCGTGGCGCCGTGCACCGGGTCACCTCGGCGACAACCGAACCCGGCGGCAAGGGCGTCAACGTCGCGAGGGCACTGACGTTGGCGGGTCTGGATGCCGTCGCGGTCCTCCCGGCACCCGCAACCGACCCTCTTGTCGACGCCCTGCAGGCCAGTGCCGTGGCGTTTCGTTGCGTGCCCACCACAGAGGCGGTGCGGACCAACGTCGCGATAACCGAACTCGACGGAACCACAACGAAACTCAACGAACCGGGCGCGGCGCTCGACGTCGCCGCGCTCGGCGCGCTCACCCGGTGCGTGATCGAACTCGCCGAGAACGCTTCGTGGGTGGTGCTCTCGGGCTCCCTGCCACCCGGTGTGCCGGACAGTTGGTACGCCGATGTCGTCGCGCATCTCGCGTCGTCCACATGCAAGGTCGCGATCGATACCTCCGAGGGCCCGCTGGCAGCGCTGGTGGATTCGCTCGACCGTGCTGCCCCAGACCTGATCAAGCCGAACGCGGAGGAACTCGCCGGCGTGCTGGGCTTCTCCCCTCAGGCATTGGAAGCCGCTGTCGCCCAAGGTGATCCCGAACCGGTCGTGACAGCGGCCCGCAAGCTCGTCGACCGGGGTATTGGCGCCGTGCTCGCCACGCTGGGCGCCGCTGGGGCTGTCCTCATCGACCAGACCGGCGCCTGGTTGGCCACCCCACCGCCGATCGTTCCGCGCAGCACCGTCGGCGCCGGTGACGCCTCCCTGGCCGGATATGTCCGGGCCGAGGTGGGCGGCGCTGCTCCGCCACAGCGACTCCAGATGGCGGTCGCCTATGGCAGTGCTGCAGCGGCCCTGCCCGGATCCGCGCTGCCGACTCCGGCGCAGATCGACCTCGATGCGGTTCGGGTGAGCCCGATCTCGTGGATTTCGCCAACAACCAACCCGAAAGTATTGCCATGACAAGCACTGCCTCACAACCGATCATCAACACCGATCTGGTGTTGCTCGACGTCGATGCTGGTGGCGACAAGCAGACGGTGATCGGCCGGCTCGTCAGCAGGCTTGCCGACGCCGGGCGCACCAACGACGCCGACGGTCTGGTCACCGCCGCGATGGCGCGCGAGGAGCAGTCGGCCACCGGGCTGCCCGGCGGGATCGCGATCCCGCATTGCCGTTCGCCCTACGTCGACACGGCATCGATCGGCTTCGCCCGGCTGAAACCGGCTGTCGACTTCGGCGCTCCGGACGGGCCCGCCGACCTGGCATTCCTGATCGCCGCCCCGGAGGCAGGCGGCGCCGAGCACATGAAGCTGTTGTCCAGCCTGGCCCGCGCCCTGGTACGCAAGGATTTCGTCGCGTCGCTGCGCAACGCGACGACGCCGGAGGCGATCGTCGAACTGGTCGACGGCGTTGTCACCGGGACAGCCGAAAAG
>DATFCF010000612.1:0-13514 GCA_035253445.1 Mycobacterium sp. | reverse complement strand
ACTCCTCAGACGACGGGTATCAACTCCAGATGGCCCGCGTCGCAGGCCATGCCGGTTACATGTCGAACTACTTCCGCTGGTTCGGTAGCCCGGAGGATCCGTTCGGCTGGTACTACAACCTGCTGGCGCTCATGACGAGCGTCAGTGATGCAAGCATCTGGATCCGGCTGCCCGATCTGGTGTGCGGGATCGTGTGCTGGCTCCTGCTCTCTCGCGAAGTGCTGCCCAGGCTGGGCCCCGCCGTCGCCGCAAGCAAGCCCGCGCTGTGGGCTGCCGGCCTGGTGCTACTGGCCGCGTGGATGCCGTTCAACAACGGTCTGCGTCCCGAGGGCCAGATCGCCACGGGTGCGCTGATCACGTATGTGCTCATCGAGCGGGCCATAATCTCGGGCCGGATGACGCCCGCGGCGCTGGCGACGCTCACCGCGGCGTTCACTCTGGGGATTCAGCCCACCGGCTTGATTGCCGTGGCCGCGCTTCTCGCCGGTGGCCGCCCCATCCTGCGGATCCTGGTGCGCAGGCATCGCATTGTCGGAACCTGGCCGCTGGTCGCGCCGCTTCTGGCGGCCGGCACGGTCATCCTGACGGTGGTGTTCGCCGACCAGACCATCGCAACGGTGTTGGAAGCCACCAGGATTCGTACCGCGATCGGCCCGGCACAGGAGTGGTACACCGAGAACCTGCGCTACTACTACCTGATCCTTCCGACGGTGGACGGGTCGCTGTCGCGGCGCTTCGGCTTCTTCATCACCGCGCTGTCGATGTTCGCGTCGATGTTCATCATGTTGCGCCGCAAGCGGGTTCCCGGTGTTGCCCGCGGGCCCGCGTGGCGGCTGATGGGCACCATCCTCGGCACCATCTTCTTCCTCACCTTCGCCCCCACCAAGTGGGTGCATCACTTCGGGTTGTTCGCCACCGTCGGTGCCGCGATGGCGGCGCTGGCAACTGTGCTGGTGTCACCTGTCGTTCTGCGGTGGGCGCGCAACCGGATGGCGTTCGTGGCGGCGGTGCTCTTCCTGCTTGCCTTGTGTTTCGCCACCACGAACGGGTGGTGGTACGTGTCGAGCTACGGCGTGCCGTTCAACAACGCGATGCCGAAGATCGGTGGAATCACCGTCAGCACAATCTTTTTCGCGTTGTTCGCGATCGCGGCGGTGTGGGCATTCTTACTGCATTTCGGGAACCGCTCCTGGGGCCAGGATCGCGTGACGCGTGCGCTGACGTCCGCGCCGATTCCGGTCGCAGCGGGGCTCATGGTGGTGGTGTTCGTCGGCTCGATGCTGGTCGGCATCGTCCGCCAATACCCCACCTATTCCAACGGATGGGCGAACCTGCGGGCGTTCACCGGCGGCTGCGGACTGGCCGACGACGTCTTGGTCGAACCCGACCCCAGCGACGGTTTCCTGACACCGCTGCCGGGTGACTACGGCCCGCTCGGTCCGCTCGGAGGGGTGGGGCCGGTGGGCTTCACCCCCAGCGGCGTGCCGGAAAAGATTGTCGCGGAGACGATCCGGAGAAACATTCCGATGCCCGGCACCGACTACGACTGGGACGCGCCCACCAAACTGCGCACACCGGGTGTCAACGGGTCGACGGTGCCGCTGCCCTACAGCCTGGATCCCGCGCAGGTTCCCCTGGCGGGCAGCTACGGCGAAGGCCCGCAACAGGAGAGCCGATTGACGTCGGCGTGGTACCAACTGCCGCCGCGCGACGACGCGCACCCGCTGGTGGTCGTTACCGCGGCCGGCACCATCACCGGCGACAGCGTGTTCAACGGGAGAACCGAAGGGCAGACGGTCGAACTGGAGTACGCGCGTCCCGGCCCTGACGGCGCCCCGGCACCGGCGGGCAGACTGGTGCCCTACGACCTCGGACCGGTCCCGTCATGGCGCAACCTGCGCTTTGACCGCTCGGATATTCCGGCAGACGCCGTCGCGGTACGTGTGGTGGCAGAAGACCTTTCGCTGACACCGGGCGACTGGGTCGCGGTCACGCCGCCAAGGGTTCCGGAACTGCGATCGGTGCAGGAGTACGTCGGCTCCGAGCAGCCGGTGCTGATGGACTGGGCGGTAGGGATGGCGTTCCCCTGCCAGCAGCCGATGCTGCACGCCAACGGCGTAACCGAGGTCCCGCGGTTCCGGATCACACCGGACTACAACGCCAAACGCAAAGACACCGACACCTGGGAGGACGGCCTCAACGGCGGCCTGCTCGGCGTCAGCGACCTGCTGCTGCGGGCCCATGTGATGGCGACGTATCTATCGCGGGATTGGGGCCGTGACTGGGGTTCGCTGCGCAAGTTCGACACAATCGTCGACGCAGACCCGGCCACGCTCGATTTCGGCACCGCCACCCACAGCGGGCTGTACTCGCCTGGGCACATCCGGATCAAGCCGTAACGTCTTCTCGCGAGCTGGTGCCGGGGGGAGCTGGGGAACGCAAAATCGCCCTAAAAGTGCCAACTTTGGGCGATTCTGCGTCTGCTCGCCCTTGTTAGCCTGACGCTATGGACCAGATCCAGCTCGGCACCGCCGTCGTCACCCGCGTGATCGAATGGCAGGTCGATGACCTGCCGTTGACCGTGTTCCCGCGGACTCCCGCCGACGCATGGCGCGCGACAGCCGAATTCACGCCGACCTTCTGGAACGACGAGGGCTGGCGCATCGCACTGCAGACCTGGGTGGTCGAGGTCGATGGGCTGACGGTGCTGGTCGACACCGGCGCCGGCAATCACAAGGCCCGCCCGCGAATGGCCGTGCTGGACAATCTGCAAACCGACTTCATGGCGGGCTTGAGCGAGACTGTCGACCCGGCGGCCGTCGACGTCGTCGTCAACACGCATCTGCATTTCGACCACGTCGGCTGGAACACGATGCGCGACGGCGACGCCTGGGTGCCGACGTTTCCGAACGCCCGCTACCTGGTGCCCGAGGCGGACTACCGGCACTTCGAGCCGGATGGCCCCGTGCAACGTAAGGAGCCGCAGACCGACGAAGACGAATCACTGCTGCGGCACGTCCGAACGGTGTTCTCGGACAGCGTTTCTCCGGTAGAGGACCAGATCGAGTTGTGGTCCGACGACCATCAGCTCAGCGAGTCGCTGTGGCTTCGCCCGGCGCCGGGGCACACCCCGGGATCATCGGTGGTGTGGCTGGATGCGGGCAAGCCCGCCGTGTTCGTCGGCGACCTGACGCACTGTCCCATCCAACTGGACCGCCCGATGGATCCGTGTGTGTGGGACGAGGACTTCGCTGCGGCCGCGGTGACGCGCAAGCGGGTGCTGACCGAAGCGTCCCGTCGGCGCGCCGCGGTGATACCCGCGCACTACCCGGGCCACGGTGGCGCAACGGTGGTCGCGCGCGGCGACGCGTTCATGGTCGACGACTGGCTGGAGCTGTCTGCCATCTGATCGGGCGAGGCGACGAATTTGCTGTCCGCCAGTCGATTCGGAGTACTTCATGAACCAGCCGACAATGATCTTGAAGTGTCCGAAGCTGTTGGTCCGGCGTTCATCGGATCGTGGGCACCCGGCTTTCCGGCATTGCGACGGTCGACACTATGCCTCCGCTGCGACGCGCTACCCTCCCGCTGACCATCCTCGTATCCGTCAGCGCACTCGCGCTGACCTCGTGCAATGACTCCTCGAACGAGAGCCTGCCCGAGAACCCGAGCGTGATCATCCTCAGCGGCGACGGGATGGGTTCGCAGCAGCGCGCCGCGTTCCAGTACTACTACTACGGACTCGATGAACGCCAGCCGATGGACGCGTTGCCCTATGCGGGACTTCTGGACACGATTCCAGGCGATCCCGAGTCCGCGGTCACCGACTCCGCCGCCGGGGCGACCGCATGGTCCATCGGTCAGAAGGTCCCGAACAGAACGACCGGCCTGGGCCCAAATGGCGAGTCAGTTCAGACACTTCTCGACATCGCCCAAGACCGCGGCATGTCAACAGGTTTGGTCAACGACCACGACATCACCAACGCTACGCTCGCCGCGTTCGGCTCACCGGTGCCCGACCGGGACCTCAAGGTCGACATCGCAGAGGGCTACCTGGACCGCGGGATCGATGTGCTCTTCGGCGGTGGCGAGAAGTACTGGTATCCGGAAGGTGACCCAGGAAAGATTCCCGACGAGGGTGAGGACGACGCCAGCGAGGGCGAGTCAAATCTCATTGAGCGCGCGGAGAAACTCGGATACAAGTATGCCTACGACCAGACCACATTCGGCGAACTGAGCGGGCCGAAGGCGCTTGCGCTGGTACAGGACAGCGCCAAACGACGTGCGACGGAGATCGAAGGCTACGAGTACGAGTCCGACCCGCACTACGTGGCGCCCGAAAAGCTCGTCGCCAAAGCGCTCGACATCCTCGGCACCAACGACAAGGGCTTCTTCTTGGTCATCGAGAGCGACGATCTGGACTCTGACGGCCACGAGCACGACGCGCAGAACATGATGCTCGCAGGCCAGTCGATGAACGCCATGGTCGAGGTGATCACCGAATACCAGAAGGAGCACCCGGACGTGCTCCTGATCGTCACCGCCGACCATGAAACCGGCGGCATGGCAATTGAAAACGTGCTCGACGACGGCGAACCGGAATCCAACAGCGACCAGCCCGCCGACGACCCGGTGCCGTACTGGTCAGACACTCCCGAGAACATGCCATTGCCCAAGGGTGCGGTGCCGAAGCGCAGCGGACCGTTCCCCATTAAAGGCACAGAACGCCAGTTCAAGGTCGACTGGACTACCCCGGAGCACACCGGGACCACGGTGCCGGTAACCGCGGCCGGGCCGCTCGCCGAACGTTTCACCGGTGTGCATCCCAACACCCATGTGTACGACGTGGTGATGGAGTTGTTCGGAAACTGAACTCGGCCAAGCGTCCCCGGTCGCCTTCGGCGGATCAGGACGTCGGTGTGGCCGTGGCGGTCCCGTTGCTCTGGAGGATGTCGTTATGGCAGTCGAGCCTGCTGCGGCCGGTCTGCTCCATGCACACCAGCACAGGTGACTCGGTCTCCGGCGGATACACCTCGTCGCCTGCGCCGGGAGTCATTGTGGGGCTGGAGATTCTGCCCGGATACAGCGACCAGATCGTCTTGTCGACGGTCGGCAGGTGGGCACAGTAGGCGGGCGCGCCGCCGTCGGTGATGCCCGCCGCGCCGAGCGTCGCGCAGTCCGCGCCGACGACAACCACCGGCAGCGCGACGGCTCCCGGCGGTTGCTGCTTGGCCTCTGCCGACTGGTCACGTAGGCGGTCGACCACCACGAAAGCAATTACGGCGACGGCGATCAGCGCAAGCGCGGCGGCGATCGGAACGACCCACTTGCGACGCTGCGGTGCTGATTGCCTAGCGTGCTTGGGCCCGGACATGACCTGGGCCAGCATCGTCGCATCGGCGCCGCCGGCGTCCTGCTCCGGCATACCGATCCGATGTGCAAGCGCCCGTGCGAAATCGATGCACCTGTCGTACCGACCATCCGGCGACTTGGCGAGCGCCTTGTCGAAGACCGGCCCCAGGCCCGACAACTCGGGACGGCGGGATCCGATCGGCGGCGGCACAGCGGTGAGGTGTTGGCTGATGACGACCGCGGGGTTGGAGTGGTGGAACGGCGGCGCACCGGTCAGCAACTGAAATGCGGTGGCCGCCAGTGCATACTGATCCGCCCGCCCGTCGATCGCATCGCCGGTCAACTGCTCCGGCGCGGCGTAGGCGACGGTTCCCACCGTCATGTTCGTCCCGGTCAAGCCGGCGGAGTCCTCGATACAGCGGGCTATTCCGAAATCGGCCAACATGATTCGCTCGGCGTCGGTGCCAGCATCGGCGATCAGGAGGTTCGCGGGTTTGACGTCGCGGTGCAACAGTCCGCGCGCATGCGCGTAGTCGAGCGCTTCGGCGATCGCCGTCACGATGCGCACCACATCTTCTGGCGGCATGCCCGAGGGATGCCGCTCGGCGAGCAAACGGCCCGCATCGGTGCCCTCGACATAGTCCATCGAAATCCACAGCTGACCATCGACGTCACCGCGGTCGTGGACCTCGACGATGTGTGGGTGCCACAACGTCGCCGCGATGTCGGCTTCCCGGTTGAACCGTTGGCGGTACTCGTCGTCGGTACTCACCGAAGCAGGCAGCACCTTGAGCGCGTCACGGCGCGGCAGCCGGGGATGCTGGGCCAGGTACACCTCGCCCATCCCGCCGGCACCGAGCGATCGCAGGATGGTGTACCCGGCGATCACCTGCCCGTCGGCTAGCGGCATGCGCGCATAGTACTCAGCGGCACTGGACCATCAGTGCGGTGTGCCCAGGTAAGGAAACTCGCGCAGCGTGTCGGTGTGCGGACTCAGGCCCGTCGGCGGGCAGTCGCCCTTGGTCAGGAACGCCAGCCGATAGTCGATCACGTCATCGGTGAACACCCGCCCATTCGGGTATTTCGCGGGTTTGGCCGGGTTGTAGGTCAACATATCGGGCAGGGTGCCTTCATTGTCGATCGCCTCGATCGCCTCGTCGTGCGAGTAGCCGCCGGTGTGTCCCAGGAGGTGAATGAACTGCGCGATCCATCGTTCGCGGTCGTGGATCGGCTCGCTCGCGTTGTACTCCAGTTTGGTCTCGTCGGTGTTGAAGAAACTGCTCACCGACGGGTGCCCGGCCCGATCCACATGCTCGAGCTTGCCGTCGCGGCGCAGACTGCACCGTCCCCAGATGCGGATGTCGGGGCTCGCACCGAGTGCGGCGGTGGGGAGCTCCAGCACCGTCGAGAAGACGTTCGCGGTGGTGTTCGAATCCTGGCCAGTCCACGGCGATTCCCCACCGAGGTGCGGCGCGGTGAAGTTCCGCCCGCCCGTGGTGTCGAACAGGTTCTTGATGCCCTCGTAGTCGAAGAAGAACGCATCGCTGCGGGCACCGGCGAAGAACGTGATGCTATCCGACCGCGCGATGTTGGGCTGCGGCCCGAACGACACCTCGACCGCTTCGAAGATCTTGTCGCCGACGGCTTCCGGGGATTCGGCGTCGTCACCGGTGGCCAGGAACACGTCGACCGTCTGCTTTCCGTCGACGGGTTCGGAGAAGACGTAGCTGAACGCGATGTCGTTGCGGAGGTCTCCGTCGTTGTCGATGGCCAGCCGATAGATCGCATCGGGGTGCAGCGCATCGGCGTTCGGGTTGGCGTTCAGGATCAGCACGGTGCGCGCGGGATCGGCGGGTGATTGGAAGGCGTACAGATCGCAGAGATCCAGCCGCTGATCACCCAGCGGCGGTCCGAGGCTCAGCCCCGTGAAATGGTTCGACACGATCGTCAATTAAACGCGCAGACCTCGGCGCGCGTGCGCGTTTGCCGAACTTGGGGAGCTAGATCGGTGTCAGACCGTGCTTACGCTGTACGCGGCTGATCTGCTTGTCGCGCAACAACCGCAATGACTTACGCAGCAGCAGCCGGGTCTCGTGCGGCTGGATCACGGAGTCGATGAACCCGCGCTCGGCGGCGATCCAGGGCGTCGCCATGTTGAGGTTGTAGCCCTCGATGAATTCGGCACGGATCTTCTGCACCTCCGGTGCCGTCGGATCCGGGAACCGCTTCACCAACAGCTGTGCGGCACCCTCGGCGCCGATCACTGCGATGCGCGCGGTCGGCCACGCGAAGTTCAGGTCGGCAGAGAGCTGCTTGGAGCCCATCACCGCATACGCGCCGCCGTACGACTTGCGGATGGTGATCGTCACCTTCGGCACATCGGCCTCGACGACGGCGTTGAGGAACCGGCCGCCGCGCTTGATGATGCCGCCCTTCTCCTGCGCGACACCGGGCATGAAGCCCGGGGTGTCCACCACGAAAACCAGTGGGAGATTGTAGGAGTCGCAGAACCTGATGAACCGCGCCGCTTTGTCGGAGGCTTCGTTGTCGATCGCGCCCGACAGGTACATCGGCTGATTGGCGATGACACCGACGGGGTGGCCGTCCACCCGCGCGAACGCGGTGATCATCGCCTGGCCCTGCTGCTGCGCCACATCGAAGACGTCGCCGTCGTCGAAGATCCGCAACAGGATCTCGTGCATGTCGTAGGCCATGTTGTCGCTGTCCGGCACGAGCGAGTCCAGCTCGTAATCGTGCGGCGTGATCTCAGGCTCCAGACCGGGGTTGACGATGGGCGGATCGTCAAAGGTGTTGGGGGGCAGGAAGCTCAAGTAGTCACGGACGTACTGGAACGCCGCGGCTTCGTCCTCCACCACTTGGTGGATGTTGCCGTACCGGGCCTGCGCGTCGGCGCCGCCAAGCTCGTCGAGCGACACGTCCTCGCCGGTGACGTCCTTGATCACGTCGGGGCCGGTGACGAACATGTAGCCCTGGTCCCGTACCGCAACGACCAGATCCGTCTGGATCGGCGAATACACCGCTCCCCCAGCGCATTTACCGAGGATGATGGAGATCTCCGGCACCAGGCCGCGCAGCAGCTCGTGGCGGCGGCCCAGTTCGGCGTACCAGGCCAGCGACGTCACCGCGTCCTGAATGCGGGCACCGGCCGAGTCGTTGATGCCGATGATCGGGCAGCCGACCATCGCCACCCACTCCATGAGCCTGGCGACCTTGCGACCGAACATCTCGCCGACCGAGCCCTGGAACACCGTCTGGTCGTGACTGAAGACGCCGACCGGCCTGCCGTCGATGGTGCCATGACCGGTGACCACACCGTCGCCGAAGAGAGCGTTCGGATCACCCGGCGTCTTGCACAGCGCACCGATCTCCAGGAAGCTGCCCGGATCGAGCAGCGCGTTGATGCGGGCGCGGGCGCTCGGAATGCCCTTCTTCTCCCGCTTGGCGATGGCCTTCTCACCACCGGGTTCCTTTGCCAGCTCCAGCTTTTCGCGAAGTTCTGCGAGCAGTGCCGCGGTGGTTCTGTTGGTCACTTCGCCTGCTTCTCCTCAGCGTCGATGCGGTTGATCGCCTCGCTCATGTGGGCGCCGACCTTGGCAATGTACGGCTCGTCGATCGCCTGGATGTGCTCACCGCCGATGGGCACCACTTCCAGTTCGGAGACGAACTCGCCCCAGCCGCCGTCGGGCTTGCGCGTCGCGTAACGCGGCTCGAAGTAGATCGCGTCGTCGTGGTAGCGGTCCGCCATGTACAGCGTGACGTGCCCGTCGTACGGCTGGATCGTTGCGGTCTCCAGCAGACGGTTGTCCAAGTAGGACGTCCGCTGGTGCTCGACGACTCCGCCGGGGATCTGCACGCCGCTCTGGCTGACCGCGTTGAGCACGAACTGAACCTGGCCCTCGTCGTCGAGGTCCTCCAGCTGCTCGTAGGGGATCGGCGGAACCTGGACGTTGAACGTGCGCTCGGCAAAGCGGGCGTAGCGGTCCCAGCGGGCGCGGGTCTCTTCCTTGGTCTGCGGGACCTCCTCGCCCGGACGCACCATGTCGATCAGCCCGACGAACCGCACATCGGCGCCAGCGCGCTTCAGCCCGATGGCACACGCGTACGCCAGCGCACCACCCAGCGACCAGCCGGCCAGGATGAACGGGCCGTTGCCACCCATCTCGAGTAGCTTCGGCACGTATTCCGCCGCGCGCTCTTCGACGGAGCCCTCGACTCGCTCGATGCCGTACATCGGGGTGTCCGCGGGCAGCCGGTTCAGTAGCGGTTCGTAGACCACGGTCGAGCCACCCGCGGGGTGGAACACGAAGACGGGAGTCCTGTTCGATCCTTCTTTCGGCGCGCGCAGCGTGCGGACGAATCCGTCGATCTGGCCAGACTCGAGGTGCTCGCGCACGACAGTGGCCAACGCCTCGATAGTCGGCGCCGTCTTCACGTCCTCGACGGTGATGGGACCGTCGGCCCGTTCCGAAAGCCGTTGTGCCAGCTTCTCTGCGGTTGCGTCGTCCAGCGCGGGCAGCGGGTTGAAGATTCCGCCCGGTGACTTGCCGGTGACGATCGCCCATGTCGCGAACGTGACGCGCTCCGCGGCCTCGCGGGGCGGGACGTCGGCGCCCAGTGCCTCGGTGACGGCCTCCTGGGTCAACACGTGGGCGGCCAGCGAAGCCGCGGACGGCTGGTCGGGTCCAGCCGGGTTGGTCGGCGGCGGTGGAGCGGCACCGGCCGCGACATCGGACGGTGGAGCGGCACCGGCCGCGACATCGGACAGAGGCATGCTCGGTCCCGACGGGTCGGTCGGCGGCGGCGGAATCGAAACATCGGACGCCGGAGCGCCATTGGCCGCCGCTTCAGGTTCGGAGACTGTTGGCGCGGTGCCGGCCATCATCGCGGCTTGCTCGGCCGCGATCTCCTCAGGCGTCAGCGTCTGCTGATGCTCGTGCAGTTGCTCGACCTCGTCGCGATGCTCGATCGCGTACTCGATGAGCTTCTCAACGGCATACAGGTTCGCGTCCCGAACCGCGGTCAACTGGATCGGCGGTAGGTCGAAGTCGTACTCGACGCGGTTCTTGATCCGCACCGCCATCAGCGAGTCCAGGCCCAGTTCGATCAGCGGCACCTCCCACGGCAGGTCCTCGGGCTCGTAGCCCATCGCACCGCCGACGATCGCGGCAAGGCGATCGTGCACCGTCTCGCCCGTATCGGGCGACCACTTCGCAAAGCCTGCACCCAGATTCGCGCCCTGAGTCAGGTTGTCCTGCAGGACTTCTGGAGCCGCCCCGGCGGCGACATCGGGCAGCGCGTCGTCGTCGACCAGGTCCTGGGCGACCACCACGGAGCCGGCGCCGACCGCCGTTGGCAGTGCGGTAGCTGCGCCGCCGCGGGTGACGATCGCGTCGTACACGAGCGTGAACGATTCGTCGATGCGGGCGTGCACCTGAACAGTGGCGCCGCCGGGATGCCGCGTGAGCGTCGTCACCAGCCGTGCGCCCTCGCTGGGCACCGCGCGCTGCTCGAACGCCGTCAGCTTGGCGTCGGGAAGGACCTGCGCCGCAGCGGCTTTCACCAGAGCCCCGAGGTCCTGCTGGCCCTTGGGCGCGAATTCCCAGACGTGACGGCCGTCGGGCATCGCGACATGCGTACCTGGAATCATCACTGAGCCGTCGCCGGAGAAGCGCGCGTCCAGCCAGTGCGGCTTGCGCCGGAACCGGGTCGGCGGGATGTTCGCGAAGTCCAACGCGCCGGCCAGCCCGCGGGATCGCCGCGGGAAGAGCGTGCGGAAGTCCAGATCGTGACCGTGCACGTACAGCTGCGCCATCGCACTGATCATCGAGTCGACTTCGTCCTGCTTGCGCGCGAGCGTGGCGATCAACTGCGCATCGTGCAGTCCGGCCGCGGCCGTCGTCAGGCCCACCTGCATGAGCGCCACCGGGTTCGGAGCCAGCTCGAGGAATGTGGTGTG
Organism: Mycobacterium sp.; assembly: GCA_035253445.1. Classification (GTDB taxonomy): domain Bacteria; phylum Actinomycetota; class Actinomycetes; order Mycobacteriales; family Mycobacteriaceae; genus Mycobacterium. The sequence goes on along the minus strand of DATFCF010000612.1, from coordinate 2,185 downwards.
CCCGTTGTCGACGGCATTGCGGATGCCGTGCGTGAAGTAGACGCTGTGCCGCAGCCCCTTCTTCCAGTAGTCGACGTCGTGGATGGGTTCGCCGCCCGGACGGATGTAGCCACCCTCGTGCACCGTCGAGAAGTAGCCCATCGTCAGCGGTTTCGGCTCGATGCCCTGCAGCTCGGCCGCGAGCTCGCCGAGCAGGGGGTCCATCTGCGACGTGTGGCTGGCGCCCTTGGTCTGGAACTTGCGGGCGAACTTCCCCTCCGACTCGGCGCGCGCGATGATCGCGTCCACCTGATCCGGGGGGCCGCCGATGACCGTCTGGTTGGGCGCGGCGTAAACGCACACCTCGAGGTCCTTGAAGTCCGAGAACACCGTCTCGATCTCGTCGGCGGAGTATTCGACGAGCGCCATCAGCCGGATGTACTCGCCGAACAGCATCGCCTCGCCCTCACCCATCAGGTGTGCGCGGGAGCAGATCGTGCGGGTGGCGTCGGCCAGCGACAAGCCGCCGGCGAAATAGGCCGCGGCGGCCTCGCCCAGCGATTGCCCAACCACCGCAGCGGGTTTCGCGCCATGCGCCTTGAGCAGCTCACCGAGCGCGATCTGGATCGCGAAGATCACCGTCTGGGTGGTCTCGATGCCGTAGTCCTGTGAGTCGTCGAGGATCAACTCGACCACCGAGTAGCCGCGCTCGTCCTGGACCAGCGCGTCGACCTTGTTGATCCATTCGGCGAAGGTGTCGTCGCGTAGATACAGGCTCTTGGCCATCTTGCGGTGCTGCGCACCGAAACCGGCCAGCACCCAGATGGGTCCGTTGGTGACCGGACCGTCTGCGCTGAACACGTTCGGGTTCTGCTTACCCTCGGCCAGCGCGCGCAGACCCTTGACGGCCTCGTCGTGGTCGTGGGCCAGCACCACCGCGCGTGAACGGCCGTGGTTGCGCCGCGACAGCGAGCGGCCGATCGACTCCAGCGATGACGCCCGGCCCTCCGGGCTGTCGATCCAGTCGGCCAGCTCGGCGGCGGTGGCCTTCTTACGCGAGGTCAGGAACCCCGAAACAGCAAGCGGCACAACGGGGGCGGGTTGTTCGGATGCCTCGAACTCTTCACGCGCGATCTCCAGGAGTCGCATCGCCTCGTCGGTGAGGCCGGGCAGTTCCGGCTCCTCGTCGGCCATGTAACCGGGGGACTCCTCGGCTCCACCGTCTAAGTCGTCTGTGGCGTCGATGAACTCGCCGTACTCGTCCATCCGGACACCGCCGACATAGACGGCGTCGGCATCGGCTTGCATGGACGTGTCCGCGTCGGGCTCCGATTCCGGTTCCGTCTCGACGAGATCCGACGGCAGCACCTCACGCAGCACCATGTGCGCGTTGGCGCCGCCGAAGCCGAAACCGGAAACACCGGCGATGGCGTGGCCGCTGTAGCGGGGCCAGTCTGTGACGGTGTCGGCGACCTTCAGCCGCGCACCCTCGAAGTCGATGTACGGGTTGGGCCCCGCGTAGTTGATCGACGGTGGCAGCTTGTCGTTCTTCAAGGCCAGCGTCATCTTGGCCAGGCTCGCGGCGCCCGCGGCCGACTCCAGGTGTCCCACATTGGATTTCACCGCGCCCAGCAGGGCGGGCTTGTCGGCGGGACGGCCCCTGCCGACGACGCGGCCCAGCGCGTCCGCCTCGATCGGGTCGCCGAGAATGGTGCCGGTACCGTGCGCCTCGACGTAGTCGACGTCGCGCGGGTTGATGCCGGCATCCTTGTACGCCTTGCGCAATACCTCGGCCTGCGCGTCGGGGTTCGGGGCGAGCATGCCGTTGGACCGGCCGTCGTGGTTGACCGCGCTGCCCGCGATGACGGCAAGGATCTCGTCGCCGTCGCGCCGGGCGTCGGCGACCCGCTTGAGCACCAGCATGCCGCCGCCCTCGGAGCGGGCATAGCCGTCGGCGTCGGCAGAGAACGACTTGATCAGGCCGTCGGGCGCCAGCACGCCGCCGACCTCGTCGAAACCGACGGTGACCAGCGGCGTGATCAACGCATTCACACCGCCGACAATCGCGACGTCGGCCTCCCCGGAGCGCAGCGCCTGCACACCTTGGTGCGCGGCCACAAGCGAACTGGAGCACGCCGTGTCCACCGCGACCGACGGACCGCGGAAATCGTAGAAGTACGACACCCGGTTGGCGATGATCGAGCTG
>DATFCF010000611.1:0-7266 GCA_035253445.1 Mycobacterium sp. | reverse complement strand
AGGTGCTCGCTCATCTCGGCGGGTCCGGTCGCGCAATTCAGCCCGATCATGTCGACGCCGAGTGGCTCGACCGCCGTCAGCGCCGCGCCGATCTCGCTACCGAGCAGCATGGTGCCGGTCGTTTCGACGGTGACGTGGGCGATGACCGGGATGTGACGGCCGAACTGGGCCATCGCCCGGCGCGATCCGAGCACCGCAGCCTTCAACTGCAACAAGTCCTGGCAGGTTTCGACCAGGATGGCGTCGGCGCCGCCGTCCAGCATCCCGAGCGCTGCTTCCGCATACGCGTCGCGGATCACCGCGTACTCGGTGTGGCCCAGCGTGGGCAGCTTCGTGCCAGGACCCACCGAGCCCAGCACATACCGCCTGCGGTCGGGCGTGCTCATCTCGTCGGCGACGCGGCGCGCGATGGCAGTGCCCTTATGCGCCAGATCGCGGATCTTGTCCGCGATGTCGTAGTCGCCGAGATTGGACAGGTTGCAGCCGAAGGTGTTGGTCTCGACCGCGTCGGCGCCGGCCTCGAAGTAGTGGCGATGGATCGTCTCGATGACGTCCGGCCGGGTCTCGTTGAGGATCTCGTTGCAGCCCTCGAGGTTGTTGAAGTCGTCGAGCGTCAGATCGGCAGCCTGCAGCTGGGTGCCCATGGCGCCGTCGCCCACCATGACCCGCTGCGACAAAGTGTCCAGCAAATCTGTGTCGTAGGCGCGATCGTTCACAACAGTCACATCGACAGGGTAGTCGCCGTATCAAATCGGTTCTTCGCGCAAGCGGCTCATCCTCGCTAAAACAGCCTGTGTGGCGATGACGCTCATCACTGCCACCCAGGGCTTACGCTGGCCTAGTGACCTCGTCGGATGCGAGCGGCCACAGGCCGCCCGACCTGCCTAAACTCAACGACACGATTGTCGTCGCCGCGTTCGAAGGCTGGAACGACGCCGGCGACGCGGCCAGTGACGCGCTGGAACACCTTGACGCGATCTGGGAAGCCGATCTGATCGTGGAGATCGACGACGAGGCGTACTACGACTATCAGGTGAACAGGCCGGTGATCCGGCAGGTCGACGGCGTCACCCGCGAGCTGGTGTGGCCGTCGATGCGGATTTCACACTGCCGTCCGCCTGGATCCGACCGCGACATCGTGCTGATGCACGGCGTGGAGCCCAACATGCGGTGGCGAACGTTCTGCTCGGAGCTGCTGGCCATTGCCGACAAGCTCAACGTCCACACCGTCGTCATCCTCGGCGCCCTGCTGGCCGACACGCCGCACACCCGGCCCGTGCCGGTGTCGGGTGCGGCCTACTCCCCCGATTCGGCGAAGACGTTCGGCCTGGAGGAAACCCGCTACGAAGGACCAACCGGCATCGCAGGGGTGTTCCAGGACGCCTGCGTGCAGGCCGGAATTCCGGCGGTGACGTTCTGGGCGGCCGTGCCGCACTACGTGTCGCAGCCGCCGAACCCCAAGGCGACCGTGGCGCTGCTGCGCCGCGTCGAGGACGTGCTCGATATCGAGGTGCCGCTGGCCGACCTGCCGACCGCGGCCGAGGAGTGGGAGCAGGCCGTCACCGAGATGACGGCCGAGGACGACGAGATCGCCGAGTACGTGCAGTCGCTCGAGGAGCGCGGCGACGCCGAGGTCGACATGAACGAAGCGCTCGGCAAGATCGACGGCGACGCGCTGGCCGCGGAGTTCGAGCGCTATCTGCGCCGGCGCGGGCGCTGATTCTCCGGTCAGCCGCCGCGCGAGATCGCCGCGACACCCGCGATTGCGCCCTTCTGACCTGCACGCACCGCACATATCCGGTGGTTACACTCCCGGTGTGCGCTACGCCGGTTGGGCGAGCTTGGAGGTACCGCCCTTCGCGACGGGTGCCGGTGGAAGCGAAGCCGTCCGTGACATCTTCCTGACGTTCGATCGGCAGACCCAGCGCCAGCGCAGCATCCTGCGAATCGCTTTGGTCTGCGTGATGGCCCTGGCCGTGTGCAGTGGCACCTCACGATCGGAGTGGCCGGCCCAGTTCGCGCTGGTCGCGGTCTACGGCGGTCTATCGATCATCGCGGCGTGGATGTGGTTGCGGCATCCACAGCGGGCGCGCCGGTTGCGCGCGGTGGAACCGATGGTGCCCATCGACATCGCCGCGATCTGCGCCCTGCCATTCCTGTCGACGGGGAGCTACCTGGTGCTCGGGTTGCTGGCGTTTCTCCCGTTCTTCATCGCCACGCAGACGGGCCGCCGAGCGGCCGTGATGTCCGTCGCGGCGATCCTCGGCGGTGGCGTCGCGGTGCTGGCGGATCCGGTATTCCGCGAACAGTTATCCGTCCTGGCGATCGTGACTCTGTTGACCATGCTTGCCTTGCTCTGCCTCTGCTCATACACGGTTTCACGTGTTCAGCAGCGCCGGCTTGCGGGCATCGCCGAGCTGACTGCGAGCCGGTCACTTCTGCTGGCCGACGTGATGACCGCCGAGGAGCGTGAACGCCGCAGAATCGCAGAAACGTTGCACGACGGTGCATTACAGACCGTGCTCGCCGCCAAACAGGATCTGCGCGACGCCATCCGGCACAACGGCGACACATCGGCGGTCGAACGGGCAAGCGACCTACTCGGCGACGTCTCCAGCGATCTGCGGCAGGTCACCCGCGAACTTCATCCATCCGTGCTCGACGAGGCGGGGTTGGCGGCGGCGGTACAGACACTGGCGCAGACCTTTTCGGAACGCACCGGTGTCCCGGTGGCCTGTTCGATCGACTATCCACACCGACATCCCGACGACGCGACGGTGTACAGCTTCGCACGTGAACTGCTCAACAACGTCGCCCGTCACGCGCAGGCACGAAACGTTTGGCTGGGGCTGTGCGACGAGGGCGACGCGGTGACGTTGGATGTGCGCGATGACGGCGTCGGCATGGACCCCGGAGTGATCCGGCGACGCGTCACCGAAGGCCACATCGGGCTCGCATCTCACCGTGCGCGCATCGAAACACTTGGCGGGACAGTTGATTTCCAGCGGCAAGACCAAGGTAGCTGGGTGCATGTCCGGCTGCCGCTCGGCGTTGGGCAGGAGGCATCATGACAGGGTCAGACCGTCGCGTGCGTGTCGTCGTCGGCGACGATCACCCGGTCTATCGCGATGGGGTGGTGCGTGCACTGGACAACAGCGGCCGCACCGAGGTCGTCGCTGCCGTCGGTGACGGCCACGCCGCGCTCGAGGCCATTCGCCAGCACGAGCCCGACGTGGCGTTGCTCGACTACAAGATGCCGGGCATCGACGGAATCGCTGTTGCCCACGCGGTCGCCCGCGACCACTTGGCCACCCGTGTCCTGTTGCTGTCCGCGAGCACCGAGGGCGCGGTCGTGTACCGCGCAATACAGGACGGCGCAGCGGGATATCTGTCGAAGGAATCTGACCGAGACGACATCGTCGCCGCGGTGATGGCCTGTGCGCGCGGCGAAAGCGTCCTGCCGCCAGAACTGGTCACGACGCTTGCAACACAGGTGCGTCAACACGCGCATTCTCAGGCGCCACTGCTCAGCAATCGCGAACAACAGATCCTGGGGTTGATCGCCGACGGCAGGTCAGTGCCGGACATGGCCAAAGAGCTGTTCCTGGCGCAGACCACGATCAAGACACACATCCGGCGGCTATACGAAAAGCTCGGCGTATCGGATCGCGGTGCAGCAGTCGCATATGCCATGCGCAACCAGATGCTGGAATGAGGCGGCTGTAGTCCATTTGCACGACAGCAGCGTCATCCCCCTGGTAATGCTGTCGCACGATGTTGGGTTTCGACGTTGCAGCGCAGTCTGATTCACATGACCACTACCACTCGCAATGCAACCCACACCCCCATCGAGAAAGCAGGTCCCCACGCCGCAGCGAAGTACGCGACCGAGGCGATCGGAACGCTCTTCTTGGTGTTCACAATCGGCGCAAGCGTGCGCGGAGGTGACCCACTGGCCCCGCTCGGCATCGGCGCGGCCCTGATGGCGATGATCTACGCGGGCGGCCACGTTTCCGGCGCTCATTACAACCCCGCCGTCACGCTCGCGGTCTTGGTTCGTCGCCGCATCGGCCTCCATGACGCCGTCGGGTACTGGATCGCACAGATCGGTGGTGCGCTGCTGGGCGCGGCGATCGTCGCCGCGGTCGTCGCCCCGGGACAGGCCAAGCCGCTCGCCCTATCCGGACATGCGATGCTGGCCGCTGCCGTCGCGGAGCTGCTGTTCACGTTCGCGCTGTGCTACGTCGTGCTCAATGTGGCGACCAGCAAGGACCATCCCGGCAATGCGTTCTACGGGCTCGCGATCGGCTTCACCGTACTGGCGGGCGCCGTCGCGACCGGCAGGATCTCCGGTGGGGTACTCAACCCCGCCGTTGCGCTGGCCGGTGTGGCGATGGGCACCATCTCCGGATCCATGATGTGGACGTACGTGGCCGCACAGATCGTCGCGGCGGTCGCTGCCGGTATCGCGTTCCGAACGATCAACCCCAACGACCAGTAATCCCTAGCTGCACGCGTGAAGGCCTGACCTGCCCGGTCAGGCCTTCACCGGCTGCGGTGCCTTCCAGACGCCGTTGAGCGCATCGGGCTTCGGCCAGTACAGCCGCAGCACCAGCGTGAACGGTCCCTTCGGCGCGGGTAGCCAGTTGTATTCCTTGTCGATGCCGGGAGACTCGTTCTGGATGTAGAGCGTGTATCCGCCGTCGGGGTCGGGCACCAGGCGCGGCAGCATCGGCGAGTTGATCAGATACCGGTTCATCGGGTTGGCGACCAACAGGCTCTGCGGCAGCTCGTACATCGTCAGCGACCAGAAGGCGTTCACCGGCGGCAACTGATCCTTCGCGAAGCGGTAGGTGTAGTTGTTCGCACCGGTCAACGGCGCGCCGGCAGAGTCAGCCGAGAAGCTCGGGTAGATCGCCTCGGCCGCGGTGTTGCCGTAGATGCCCAACACCGTTCCGGCCATCCGGTACAGGTAATTGCCCTTGAGGTCCGCCGCCGTGCCGAAGACCTGCGCCGAGCCCACTTGACCGGTGTCGACCTTGTCTTTCTTGAAGGCGTTGAACTCGGCCCACGCGTCGGCCATCCCGCCCTCGATCGCGGTCCGCATCTGTAGCGTCAGCTTGTCGGCATCGAAATCACCGTCGGGACCGATCCCGATGGTCGCGAACCGGGCGCGCAGGTCCTGTTCGGCGGGCAACGTGGGGGCGAACCGCAGCGCGAAGTTGAGGATCTCGAAGAACTGCGGCGATGTCCTCTGCTGCTCGGACGTCAGCGGTGGAACAAAGTCGATGGCGGGGGCCGGCGCGGGCGGCGGCTGCTTCAGATAGCCCGACAGCGGCTGAACCTGGTAACCGGCCTGGATCTCCTTGACGCTGTCGAGATCGGACGGGCCGAACAGCTGAGTGCGGTAGAGCACCATGGCCAGCTCGGTGTCCGAGCGGATGACATCGTTTACCCCTTCGGGTTTGTCACCCTTCCAATTTGGACCTGCCAGAAGGTATTTGCCACCGCCGTTGCCGGTGGTGCGGCTGCCGACGTAGGCGAAGTTGTAGGTATATGCGTCGACGAACTGCAGCGAGTAGTAGCGGTCCTGCTCGATCGACGGGACGGTGAGAACCAGCGGCTCAGCGCGCAGGTCGGCGCCCACCGCGGAGTACGGCGTGTCCGAATTCGGCGTTTGGACCGCCTTGTCCTCGGGTGTGTACACCCGCGCCGTGTTGTGGATCTGGTTCCAGCCGCCCTTGTATTCGGGATTGTCCTTGTTCACGAAGTACGCGTATTGGACCCGGTAGTTGTCAACGATCGGAAAGCCGTAGATGTAGGCCTCTTTGGCGATGGCGCGGGCCTGCTCCGGTGTGACCGCAGCCGGAGCCGGTGGCGGCGCTGACATTGCCGGCTCCTCCTCGGCCCCTTTGGTGCTGCAGCCGGCGATAAGCGCGACGATCGCTACGAGGACCCCGATGCGGCGGATCAACGCTTCTCGACGGACTCGGTGCGGGCACTCATCGAACGGCCGAGCGCGGCGACCTCGGCGTCCATCCGAGGCAGCAGATCAGGGGTGAACTTCAGCGTTTGCGACTCACCGAGCGGGGTGGCCAACAACGGTTTCAGCCAGCGGAGCAGCCCCACCCAGCCGGGACAGTTGATCTGACGCTTGCGACCTTCGATGCCTTTGAGGAACGCCTCACCGCATTCCTCCACCGACGTGGTCTTGCCCAGCGGGCCGGGCAGCTTGGAGAGCATCTCGTTGAACGTCGACAGATCCTTCTTGCTCTCGCGCACGAGCGGCGTGTCGATCCAGGACATGTGCGCCGACCCGACCTCGACGCCGTGGTGGGCGACCTCCAGCCGCAGCGCGTTGGCGAAGTGCTCGACCGCCGCCTTGGCGGCGTTGTAGGGGGCCAAGCCCGGGGCTGCGGCGTACGCCGCGAGCGACGAAACGATCAGCACGTAGCCGCGCCTGTCGATCACCGACGGCAGCGCACCGCGCACGGTGTTGAACACGCCGAGCACATTGACGTCCATGAGTGTCTTGAACGCCTCAGGATCGACCTGCAGTACCGAGCCGTACGTCGCAATGCCCGCGTTGGCCATCACGATGTCGATGCCGCCGAACCGCTCGACGCCCTTGTCCACGGCGGCTTGCATCGCGGCCAAGTCGCGCACGTCGGCCACGACCGTGAGCACCCGATCCTCGCCGAGCGTGGCGGCGATCTCCTTGAGCTGACCCCCGTCGAGGTCGGTCAGTATCAGCTTGGCGCCCTTGGCGTGCAAGCGGCGTGCCACTTCGGCCCCGACGCCGTTCGCACCGCCGGTGATCAGGGCGACTTTTCCGTTCACAGAACCCATAGGTTCGAAACGTACTCCACTGCGGCCGGCGGCGGGGCGCGGTCCGACGTTCTAGAGCTTCACACCCAACAGCGAGTCGACGGCCGTCGCCACGGTCTGTGGCGCCTGCGTGTCATGGCCGCCGTAGGTGAGCGCGTCGGTGGCCCAACCATCCAGCGCGGCAAGTGCTTTCGGGGTGTCCAGATCGTCAGCCAGGTAGCGCCGCACCCGCGAAACCACATCGGTGGCGTCAGGAGCCGTAGGCAGCGCGGTCGCGCTACGCCACCGCTGCAGGCGGGCGTTGGCGGCGGCGAGCACCTCGTCGCTCCATGACCGGTCGGCGCGATAGTGACCGGCCAACAGCCCAAGCCGGATCGCCGCCGGCTCCACACCGTCGGCCCGCAACCGCGACACCAGAACCAGATTGCCCCGGCTCTT
>DATFCF010000610.1:0-5398 GCA_035253445.1 Mycobacterium sp. | reverse complement strand
CTGATTTCGGACAGGGTGGCCCCACGTACCTATCGAAGCACGCCGCGGTCCGCTCCCGGCCGGATCGCGGAGTCAGAAGGCAGGTTACGAGCGACTGCGCTCACTGGCGACGGATCCGCCCTAGGGCGCTCGGCAACGCCGATGCCGATGTTGCGCAGGACGCACATCGATTGCCTGGCGGGTTATCTGCCACGTGACCCAGGTTACGCAGCGCGCATCACGCGGGCACAACGGGCGTTGACGACCAGATGATCGATACGGTTGCTGAGCCGTTCAGGCGCGATACGGATAAACAGCTTTGGCGAGATCACGCGCCGCCGTCAGAGTCGCTCGGTCGAGGTCCTTGTGCCGTGCCCGTTCCGTGAGCCTCGCTAGCAGCGTGCACAGCGCCCGCTCGTCCCGGGAGGCAATGTCTGCGGCGTCGAGCGCGCTGACAGGGACAGGAGCCGGTGAATCTTCAGGCGTCAGGGCGAGGTCGGTCGCGGAACCGGCCCTCGGCACCTCGACGACGCGGATCGGCGTTCCGTGGCGCTCGGCAGCCATGCGTGCAGCAGATGAGTCGCGCCGACACGTGTCCGAGCAGTAGAGCCGGCAGCGTCCGCGACGTGGCCTGTCTTCAGGATCCATCATCAACACATCGCATCGCACGCACCGCGGCCACTCCGTGTCCACACGAGCGTCGCGCCATGCATCAGCGCGCGCAGCCGGTTGCTTCTTAACGGCTTTCGCCGCCTTGCTGCGCAGCAGCGCGCGTATCTCTCTGACATCAACACCGACCAGCTCGGCGATAGCCGCCAACGTCGCGCCACGTTCCCGCATGTCCTTGATCGATGCACAGGCTTCCGCGTAATAGCGGCTGCGCCTGCGCTGCGCCTCCGCCTCCGCTTGCTGGCGAGACTGCGCGACGCGACGGGCCTGCCATTCGTCCACATCCTGCAGGCGTCCGATCAACGCCCGAACGGCGGTCGCGTCATCGGCGTTGGCACGGTCCTGCTGCGCTCGCACTTCGTTCGCTCGGCGTTGCGCCTCGACGGCGCGACGACGCGCCTCCAGTTTCGACACAGCAGTCATGTCGACAACCTACGAAGCAACACGAGGTTTCGTCCACGACCACAGCCACATTCGTCTCAGTTCCGCGCGTCGCTCAGCGTCACTTCCGATGGCGCGCCCCGGCCGCTGTCGTCACTGCCGAGTAACCCGCCCCGCTTGCCACCAAGCCATCCCTGCCAGCCAGTTCCTCCAATTCCGACACACCTCTTGCACTCTGGGGCCAGCACGATCACTTTTCGTCGGACGATAAACACGCATCGATCCGCAATGCCATTGACGAAAGTGCTACGGGGTCTCAACGCGAGCAACCGCACTGCGAACGCTGAGGCGGTTCACGTCGCCTGGCCCGACATAGTCGTCGTGGGCATGCCTGCGATCTGCGTGCACGGCCCCTAGCGAGTGACGGCGAACATTTCGCCGGTGCCATCGCCGACGTGACTGGAGTGCAGAGGAAAGTTCGAAGACCAGCCAGACTGGGCGCAGTGAAACTCGTTGCCGCTAGAGGGCTATGCGAGCGGTCGCCCTGCATGCAGACTGGCGGCCTTCACGCGCTTGGTCTCGCCATCGTCGCTCTTGCAGTGGGCGGCGAGAAAGCCATCGACGAGGTTCACGCAGTCGTCGTGAGTGATGGCGCGAATGCCGGTCATCCGGGCAAACGCCAGTGGGCCGACCAGTTGGCACAGCGCCAGTTCTCGGTCGAAGTTCTCCAACTCGGCTTGCGCCGTCGGGCTAGAGAGTATGGCGTCGAACGGTTGCCGGTACTGGTCGACGACTCGGGCCCGCAACGCGCCGGATGTGTGTCGATCATCGGCTTCGTTCGTCGGGCCGGTGGGACCAAGGGACAGCCATGCCAGCGTCGTGACATGCAGTGGCGCGTCGTTGAAAAGAGCGGCTTGGCGGCTTAGCAATTCGATCAACTGGTCACGCAGAGGGCCGCTGGTCGGTACCGGAGTCGCCACCTGGGGAAGCAAGCGTTCGAACGTGGCTGCGAGCAGGTGCGACGAACTTTGGAAATGGCGGTAAAGCGTGGTTCTGGCCACTTTGGACGCTTTGGTGACGGCATCGATCGTGACGGCTTCCACGCCGCCAGTGCTCAGAAGGGTCGCGGCTGCATCCAGCAGTCGATTTCGAGACCGGATTCGCCGCGGGTCCACGTCATCGTCAGGGACCGGCGCTGGCTGACTGTCGCTCACTCATTCACCTCGGCGGTCGATTTCACGCGATGCTGTCCTGGCAGTCTAGCAGTGTGGTACTAACGGTATCGAAGCGAAACCGATAGTATTGGAGCGTGATTGTGCCGGAAAGCGCGTCGCTGCCGAAGCGGTTACCTTCGCACACGACAACGTGCATGGGTTGCGGCCCCGACAATCCCCACGGACTGCAGTTGGTGGTGCACCGCCGCGGCGACGCGGTGTACTCCGACGTGATTTTCGACGAGCGCCACATCGGGGCTCCTGGGCTGGCCCATGGCGGAGCAGTTGCGGCGGCGTGCGATGACGTCTTGGGATTCACATTGTGGATCGCCGGCACACCAGCGGTGACTCGCAGCCTGACAGTGGAGTATCTGCGGCCGGTACCTCTGCATCAACCCCACAGGATCACCGCCCACATCCGGTGCCGCGAAGGACGGGCTCTGCACGTCATGGCGACGGGCACTGATTCCGATGGGGCCAACCGCTTCACCGCCACTGCGGTATTTGTCGCGGTCAGCCAGGATCACTTCGCTGCGCACGGCGACGTCAGTGCTTTTGGCGGCCTTCTCGAACAGTTCTCACGTCACGGCGGCCTCGACGACGGGCGACCATGACGCTCCCCCTTTCTCGCAGCCATGGCAAAACCCGACCGCTGGAGGCAAAATCAGCCGGCGGCCGGACGCGGACCGCTGTAGCGCCCGCCTCGCATTCATCCACCCAGCGCCGGGAAGCGATTCTGGACGCGGCCCTGCTCGTGGCCACGTCAGGTGGCTATGAGGCGGTTCAGATGCGGTCGGTCGCCGAGCGGGCCGGTATCGCCGTCGGCACGCTCTACCGCCACTTCCCGGCGAAGACCAACTTGTTGGTGGCGGCGCTATCGCGCGAGTTTCGCCGACTCGACTCGGCTGACGACTGGGCTAGCGGTGACGGCACGCCATTGGAACGGCTCGAACGTCTCACCACACACCTACATGACCGCTGGCAGCGCGATCCCTGGCTGACATCAGCCATGACACGAGCGTTCGCCGTTGCAGACACCCGGGCAGCCGCAGAACTAGACTGCGCCGCCGCCGAAATTCAGACCCTGCTGGCCCGCACGCTCAGGGGCGGCGAACCGACTCCAGCCGATTTACACATCGCCGCGATCATCTCCGACGTGTGGCTGGCCAACCTCGTGGCCTTTTGTGGCCACCGAGCGTCGGCCGCCGATACTCGCGAACGCATCGACCTGGCCACTCGGCGCGTGGTGACCAGCCGCGCACGACCCGCGGAAACCGCATAACGATACTAGTAGTATCGCAGCGCTACCTGAAGTACCCTTAGGGCGAGGCTCGATGACGCGGCGAAGGAGAGTGCCATGTATACCCAATGGATCGAAAATTGTGTCGTGCAACGCGTCTCCGTGCGCGACGGCCTGGTCCTGGACCTGGACGACTACAACGAGATTGTCATCTCGTGCCCCTTGCTGCTGACACTGCCTGCGGTCGACCCGTATCCCGCAGAAGCGGTACGCATCGATCCACTCAAGATCGCGACTGACGAACGCCCGTTGTTGAACCTCGCCGGCGCGGTGTGCACTCAGGCCTGGTCCGGCGACGATGGAGGGCTACACCTGAGGTTCTCGCGTGGACACAGCATCGACGTCGACCCCGATTCCGAGGAAACGGCATGGGAGTTGTACGGCAAGCGCCACGGCTACATGGCATGCCTACCCCGGGGGCGGGTACGCGTGGTTCGCCACGACCTCCCCGACAGCGACGACGCCAACATCCTCAACAACGCCGCACAACCGTCGGCGGGGTCGGCGCGACAGACGCACTAAATGCGACCGCGGACGGGGACGGGTCAACTTCGGCGGCAATGCGTGGATCAGATTGAACGTGGACCGGACTGCCCTGGCGACATCGAGGCGGGCGAGCATTCCCGAATGATGCTGTCGAGGTTTTGCTGCACGCGCTCGGGAGCGATGCCAACCGATGGTGAATACAGCATGATGTGGTCGAGGACGCCGTCGTAGCGTCTCAGCTGTTCACGGACCTCGTGTGCCGTCCCCGCGACGCCCATGGTGTCGATCATCTCCTCGGACACCGCGGCGAACATCGCCGGGAAATCGCGCTGGGCGAATGCTTCCCGGATGGTTCGGCCTTCGCTGGCGAAGCCGTTCACATCAAGTACCGTCTCGTAGGATTTGACCGAGGAGTAGAACGCAATCTGCTGCGCCAGTTCGCGCCTGGCGACCTCGGCGTCGTCGTGGATGGCGCACATCACCATGGAAATGATTTCCACGTCATTGGGGTCGCGGCCGGTGTGCGCGGCGCCCCTGGCGATAGCGGGCCGGACGACCTCTTCGACGTAGGTGGTTGTGAACAGCGGATGTCCGGCTAGGCCGTCGGCCACCCGCCCGGCCGCCTCGCACATCCGGGGCCGGACACCGGCAGTGACGATCGGGATCGGCCTGCTGGAGGGTCCCACGTCGCCGGTCGGGGTGAGATTCATTCTGTAGAAACGGCCCTCGTGATGGATCGGGCCTTCATGCAGGTTCCATATCCGGCGCAGCAGCATCACGAGTTCTTCCATCCGCAGGGCGGGTGCGGAGGTGTCGGGCACGCCGTGCCAGTCGCCCATCATCCGTTTGGTGCCGTTGCCGATGCCGAGTACCAGTCGTCCGTTGGAGAGTTCGTCGAGGTCGCGCGCCTCGGTGGCCAGCACCAGGGGGCTTCGGCCGACGCCGTAGAGAATGGAGGAACCGATCCGACAGTTCTGGGTGCTGTTGGCCATCGCGGCCATGGAGATCGATCCGGACCGAGAATAGAACTCCGAGGCCCATACGGCGTCGAACCCGGCCGCATCAGCGGCCTGGGCGGTCTGGGCCAGTGACTTCAGATCCGCGCCGAGAACCGACAGGCCGTAGGTGCTCATGACTGGTCTCCTGTGCGCGGGCGCAGCCCGTCGAACATGACGGCGCTGAGGGTGCTGGCGACCACCGTCTCGTCGAGGTGGTTATCGGTGACCAGGTACATGAGTGCATTGATGGTGACCGCGCCGAACAGCGCAATCGACGTCGATCGCGCATCGGGCTGAGCGACGAGGGATCCGTCGCGGGCCCCTTCGATGAGCAGGGTTTCGACGGGTTGTTGGTAGGCGGTATTGATCAT
>DATFCF010000609.1:0-3190 GCA_035253445.1 Mycobacterium sp. | reverse complement strand
CGGCACGCAGAGCATCGTGACGGTGAAGCGGCACCTCATATCGTCCCGGTTGTTGGCATCCGAGTAATGGATGACGTCGCCGCCCGGTTCCCAGAACGCTTCTCCGGCTCTGACGACTCGCGGCGGCTGGCCTTCCAACTCGAACAGCATTTCGCCCTCGAGCATGTAGCCGAAGGCGGGGCCGCTCGGGTGCCGGTGCGGAGGTGCGCCCGCACTTCCCGGCGGGTAGTCGATGACAACGGTCATGGCATGCGCGCCTTCGGGCAACGTATTCGAGGAGATCAATCATGACAATCACTTCCGTTCCGGCCGAACGTTCCGTAGCACTCGAGAAATTCTCGAAAACTCGGGCGGTAAGGAACGTTCGCGGAGCAAGCACGCCCAGGCCGACTGCCCGCCGGGCTGCGTTCCGCCGAGGCCGAAGTCCTGGATGCGTCGCCGGACAACGAAATCAAAGCAGCGATGGACAGCTTGCCCGAAGGTTTCCGGACTGTGGTGTACCTCGCCGACGTCCAGGGATACCTACGCGGAAACCGCGGCGATCCTGAACATCCCGATGGGCACGGTCATGTCGCGGGTGTCACGGGGCCGGCAGCGGCTGCGTCTCGCACTGTCCCACATCGCCCCCGATCGGGGCAGTGTCGCCGCGGTCGAGCCGCGCATCGCATAGGAGTCTGCAATGGAATTGGCTTATAAGACAGCGTTGATCACCGGTGGAACGGCAGGCATCGGCCTGGCGTGTGCGCGGCTGATGGCACAGGAAGGCGCCTCGGTCATCATCACCGGCCGAGACACCGAGCGCGGCAAGGCGGCGGTCGCGGGCATCGACGGCACCGTGCGCTTCGTCCAGGCGGACATTTCCGACATCGAGTCGGTGAATTCGCTTGTCCGGCAAGCAGGTCCCGTCGACGTCTTGGTCAACAACGCGGCCAGCTTTCCGGCCGCGCTGACCGTCGACCAGGGGCTCGCGTCGTTCGAGAAGACCTTCGACACCAACGTCCGCGGCAGCTACTTTCTGGCCGCCGGTCTGCTGCCCGGAATGCTCGAACGCGGACACGGCAGCATCATCAACGTCACCACGATGGTCGCGTCGAAGGGTGTCCCCGGTGCCGGCGTGTACAGCGCCTCCAAGGCCGCCGTGGAATCGCTCACCCGTACCTGGGCCGTCGAGTTCGGGTCTCGCGGGGTCCGGGTCAACAGCGTCGCACCCGGTCCCACCAAAACTGAAGGCGTCGAGGCCGAGTGGGGCGAGACCAACGAGGAACTCGGCCGCTCACTGCCATTGGGGCGCACCGCCAAACCCGAAGAGATCGCCGACGCCGTGCTCTTCCTCGCTTCACCCCGCTCCACCTACATCACCGGATCGACCCTGCACGTCGACGGCGGCGGCACGTACGCGGCGCTCAGTTTGAACGTCCACAATCGGAATCCGGCGACACACCTATACCAACGCAAGGGCTTTCGGTCGATGGGACAAGGACGCGGTGCGCTGGGCATCGCAATGCGCAAGGATTTGCGGTGACGTAGAGCGGGACGATGAACCCAACGGAGACGTCAGATGACCTTGTATGTCAGCTCGTACAAGGCCCCCGCGCCTCCGATTCGCGCAGTTCGTTCTCCAAGGCCTAGCTCTGCGGCGCTGATGTTCGCCGACCCAATGATCCTGTCGTCCGGACCGACCTGATCCACTTCGCCCAGAACAACCCGCACTGGCGCTTGGTTGGGGCGGAACGGCAAGAGCCGGTCGTCGAAAGTGAATACATCGTCTTGGCGCATCTTGATCTGCTCAAAGATGACGCCGTCACCCCTGCTGACTTGGATCTCGTCCGCACCATCTGGGTCCCGAACCTTGATCGCCTGAAGAAACAGCAGCTTGGCAAAACCTGCATCGGCCATGACATCCTCCATGTGTTCTCGAACTTACGGGTTGATGATCGAACAACGATCCCGTCGCGCACACGGGTAGTCGGGTACTCGATTTTGGGCCTGCGTTGTTGTCGGGGTGCGCGGACTGCCTCTTCGATCGAGCGTGGACTGGTCAGGCGGCCGCCCGTTCTCTTGTGGGGCGTAATCCGCAAGTGGCCAACGGGTGCACGGGGTGAGGCGAGTCAGTGAACAATGGCCGTTCGCGTATGTGAGCATTAGCCGTGTGCGATTGCCGCACTTAGCATCCCGCGGATGGGGCGGAAAGCGCGCGATCGCGCCGGTAGTGGCGGACATTCGTCCCAGTTCTGGTCGAGGATTGTGAGTTGGCGATGACTCAGGACAACTCCGTCACTACAGGCAGCCATGGACTGCCGAAGTCGACTGGCGCCAAGATTTCTGACTTCATTGATACTCACGTCAAACGAGCTCAGACGGTAACCGGCTTCGCGGCCAGCGCGATCGCTCTGGTAACCCTGCTCATTACGGGTCTCCGTTGGGTATTTGCGCCCGCGGAGTCACCGACGGCGTCGACACCATCACCGGTAACGGGAGTCGGCGGACCGGCACCCGCTGGCCAGCCGGCACCGACGGGCCCGTTCTGGGCCGAGCACGGACACAACCTGTCTACCTACCAGGTTGTGGGTCTAGTGGTCCTTGGCACGGTTGTCGTCCTGGGGTCTCAACTCATAGGCGCAATCGTTACTCGGTACCGCATGTCGCGTGCGAGAAGCCTTTTCAGGTTGAACACGCGAGGCGATGTCTGCATCATCGCCACAACAGCGATTTCCAAGGCGCCAAAAGAGGATGGCAGTCGGGTCGTCGTGAGGCGCGACCTCGTTCCAGAAGGTGACGTCATCGCGATCGCTCCAGCCGTCCGAATGTTGGCCAAATACTATAAAGATAAGCATGTTTCGGTGTACACGAGCGCGCATGTACAGACAGGCTTGGACAAAGACCTTGTCATCCTGGGCAGTCCCGCCGCCAACGATTTGGCGAAGCGCTTCTTTCGCGACAACCAGTTCTGCCCGGAGGGACCTTTCGAATTGGACGTACCGAACGGCACAATTTCGTGCGGCCAAGTCGATATTGTGAGGGACTTCGCGGTCGACGCAGACGATGCCGGGATACCTCGTCAAGACTTCTTTTTCATCGGCACTGCCCCAAGCCGCAGGTACCCGCACCGCCGTATGTGGATTGCTGGCGGACTGACCACCTATGGAACCGGTGCCGCGGCCACAATCCTCTTCGACGAACTGTTACGCAC
>DATFCF010000608.1:0-11164 GCA_035253445.1 Mycobacterium sp. | reverse complement strand
GCCCGGCCCACGGGATGTGTGGTGACGGATTCTCGAAGTGCAGGTTCTGCGGCAGCATCCCGTGCTGGAGCGACAGAACCACCTTGATCAGGCCGGCCACACCCGCTGCCGACTCCAAGTGGCCGAGATTGGTTTTGACCGATCCGATCAACAAGGGCTTGTCCGGCTCACGACCAGCGCCGTAGACGGCCGCTGCGGCCTGGACCTCGATCGGGTCCCCGAGCGAGGTTCCGGTCCCGTGTGCTTCGAGATAGTCGACGTCGCGGCCGGCCACCCCCGCACGGCTCAGAGCCGCAGAGATTACGCGTTGTTGCGCACCACCATTGGGCACGGTCAGGCCGCCGGATGCGCCGTCCTGATTGATCGCGCTTCCGCGGATGACCGCCTGGATCCGATCCCTGTCGCGCACGGCGTCGCTGAGCCTCTTGAGCACCAGCATCCCGCAACCCTCGCTGCGCACATAGCCGTCTGCGGCGGCGTCGAACGTCTTGCAGCGGCCGTCGGGCGCCAGCATCCTCGCGCGCGAGGTCGCGATCGTGATCACCGGGCTGATGAGCACATTCACCCCGCCGGCCAGCACGAGATCACAATCCCCCATGTGCAGCGCCTGGCACGCTTGATGAATCGCCACCAGCGACGAGCTGCAGGCGGTGTCGACGGCGACCGCCGGGCCTTCCAAACCGAGCACAAACGCCACCCGCCCGGCGATGACGCTCGTCGCATTGCCGGTGGCGAACTGGGCTTCGATGCTCTCGACGGAGGCGGTCGACAACACATGCGAATACTCGTTGGCGCCGACACCGACGTACACGCCACTTCGACTGCCGCGCAACGTCGCCGGGGAGATCCCGGCACGCTCGAGGCCCTCCCACGCCGTTTCCAGCACCAGCCGCTGCTGCGGATCGATCCAGATCGCCTCGCGGGGAGAGATCCCGAAGAACTCGGGATCGAACCCGTCGATGTCGCCGAGGAAGCCGCCGTAGCGGGTATAGATCTTGCCCGGTGCATCGGGATCCGGGTCGTAGTAGTCGTTGATGTCGAACCGTCCGTCGGGGATCTCCCGAATCATGTCGGTACCGCCGGACAGTACTTCCCAGAAGGCTTCCGGGTCCGTCGCACCCGGTACGCGACAGGCCATCCCGACGATCGCAATCGGTTCGTCCGTGCGCACCGACGTCACAGGGGCCGCGATCGGATTCGACTTCGCCGCCGCCTGCGCATCGAGGCCCAAGATGTCGCCGAGCAGATATCCCGCCGCATTTGTCAGCGATGGGTGGTCCATCGCCAGCGTCACCGGCAACTGCCTGCCCAACCCGCGCTCCAGGCGGCGATGCAGCTCGACGGCCATCAACGAATCCATGCCGAGATCGAAGAAGCCCATGTCGTCGCGGATCTCCGTTGGGTCGATCTTCGTCACCTGCGCAACGGCGTTCCGGATGTATTCCAGTACCAGCGGTTTGCGCTGCTGCACGGGAGCTGCCTTCAGCTCGTCGATCAACGGCGTCGTGCCTGCGGACACCGAAGCCACCGCGGTCTCGGGCAACTCCCGCTCGATCTGCGCCAGGAACGCGCGTTTGCGTTGCATCTGCTGGAACGGCACAAAACGGGTCCAGTCGATTCGGGCCACCATCCCGTGTGGTTCAGACGCGGCGACGAGCTGCGTCATCCCGGCCAGTGCTTCGGCGGGGGTGAGCGGGTGTATACCGATCATGTCGAGTTGCTCACGGGACTCTGGGTCACCCATGCCCGCCGACAAGAGACCGAACGCCACCGTGGTCCCCGGTATCCCCCGCTTGCGCTGCCACCAGCCGAGCCCGTCGAGGAATGCGTTCGCTGTGGCGTAGGCGACCTGCGCCCTGCTGCCCCACACCGATGCGATCGACGAGGTGCTGACGAAGAAATCCAGTTGCAGGTCCATTGCCGCCTGACTGAGATGCCATGCACCCCAGATCTTTCCGGCAAAGACGCGGTCGACCTCATCGTCGTCCATGTCCATCAGGGATGCCAAGGTGAAGACGCCTGCGGCGTGCACGATACCGGCCAATCGCGGTAATTCCGCCCGCACGGTCGACAGCAGGCGATCGACGTCGTCAGGGTGGGCGATGTCGGCGGCCAGCACCCGGACCTGGCAGCCGTACCGTTCGCATACCCTGTCGAGGCGCTGCTGCGCTGCCTCATCGGCTGCGTGCCGGCCAGTCAGCACCAGCGATTCCGCACCGTGTGCGGCGAGATACTCGGCAACCTCCAGCCCTACCGCACCCAGTCCACCCGTCACCAGATAGGTTGCGTCGCTACGCAGTTCCAGGCCTATCGTCTTCGGCTGGGCCGTTCGCCGGGACAGCCGGGGCAAATGCACCGTCTGGCCCCGAAGCGCGATCTGGTCCTCGATCTTCGGTCCCGCATGGATGTGGGCGATCAATCCAGACCATTCTTCGGCCCCAGCACCGGTGGACAAGTCCGCCAGCCCACCCCACAACTGGGGGATCTCGTAGGAAATGCTGCGCCCCAGCCCCCATAGGCTGGTCTGCACAGGAGAGACCGTGTCCGCATCCGTAACACGCTGTGCACCACGCGTTACGAGCCATGTCGATGCGGTCAACTCGGCTGCAGTGGCAGCCCGGAAGAAGCGCTGGGTTCCACTGAGCACTCGACGCTGCAGCCGTTCCAGCGACCGGGCCGACGACACGCCATCGTTGTCGAGGCCCGCAAGGTAGACGATGCGCACGTCCGATTCCGTCGCAGCGACGGCTCGCAGTGCGGCTTCGAGCTGTTGCTCGTCCTCGTCCGACTCGGGCAGCCCCAGCATCCGAAAGCTGTGCCCGCACGCGGTGAGCACGTCGGCCAGTGGCGCGGCGGTGTGTGCGTCATCCGCGACAAGAAGCCAAGTGGCGCCCTCACCTGTCCCCGGGCCCGACACGACATTGGTCGACTTCTCCCAGACGACTTCGTAACGTGCATCGGCGATCGATTTGACGCTGCGCTGTTGGTTATGTTGGGCGGCCAGTTGTTTCAATACCTCGGTGGTGTGGCTCATGCTCGCGCTGTCGGGATCGACCAGCTCGGCCAGTTCGGCGATCCGGTCCTCCTCGAGCAGACGCATGGTCTCGGTGCGCACACCGTCGCCGTCGGAGGAGGAGCCGCCAGACTTCACGTCGAACCAGTACCGGCGATGCTGGAACGCATAGGTAGGCAGGTCGACCTTGCGACCGCTGCCATGGTGATAGGCCCCGAAGTCGGGGCGATGGCCAGCGACGTAGGCCGCGGCAACGGCTTCGCTGATCTGGCGCGGGCCCGAACCACTGCGGCGCATTGACGCGATCGCCTCCGGTCGAGTGTCGGTGTCGGGCCACGCCCGGAGTGCGGCGGCAGTCAACACCGGTTGCGGCCCGACCTCCAGCAGCATCGTGCACCCGAGGTCCGCCAACGTCTGCACGCTCTTGGCGAATTCGACGGGTTGACGGGCATGGCGGCGCCAGTACTGGCCGTCCATCGTCACGTGCTTACTCACCGCCTCGCCGGTCCGATTGCAAACCAACGTCATTTGAGGAGAACCGAACTCGAATCGGTTCGCGTATGCCTCGAACTCGTCGAGTACCGGGTCCAGCAACTCGGAGTGGAACGCGTGGCTGGTGTCGAGCCATTCACACCGGATGCCGTCGGCGGTCAGACCGGTCACCGCCCGCTCGAGATCATCGGCTGGGCCGGACAGCACGGTATTGGCTCCGTTGTACGCCGCCACCGACAACCTTGGATATTCGTCGGTGCAACTTTCGACACGCGCGGGTGGCACGAACGCCGCCGCCATGCGGCCGCCCGTGGGCAGACCGCCGAACAGTCTGCCGCGCTCGGCGAGCAACGAGGCCCCGTCCTCGAGGCTCAGCACGTCCGCGACGCAGGCCGCCGAGTACTGGCCGACACTGTGGCCGAGCACTACGTCCGGTTGCACGCCCCACGACTGCCAGAGCCGGGCCAGCCCCATCTCCACCGCGAACAGGGCGGGCTGAGCGTAGGAGGTGTGCCGCAGCGTGTCATCACCGCCGGCGTCGAAAATCACTTCGAGCAACGGCTTTTCGAGTACGCCCGCGACGGCGTTCGCGCACCGGATAACAGTCTCGCGGAACACGGGTTCGGCGTCGAACAGGTCGCAGGCCATGCCGGCGAACTGACTGCCCTGGCCTCCGAACAGCCACGCCGTCTTCGGCGGGTCACCACACTCACCCCGGAACAGGCCGGGGGCCGGGCGGTCATCGATAAGGGCGCCGAGCAATTCGTTCGCCGATGTCGTCGAGTTCACCACCAGCGCAACCCGGTTCTCGAAATGGGTTCGCCCTACCCCGGCGGTGACGCACATATCCGTCAGTGAGGCGTCCGGATGCATGGCCAACCAGTTACGGTACCGATGGGCCATCTCGACCAGGGCGGCAGGGCTGCGTGCCGACAGCGGCAGAATGCTGTAGGGCTTGTCGCCTGAGCAATCGACGCGTGTCGCGGAATGGCTTGGCGCTTCTTCGATAATGACGTGGGCATTCGTTCCGGAGAACCCGAACGAACTCACCCCGGCCAGTCGCGGCCGCCCGTTGCGCAGCCAGGGGGTGGCTTCCTCCAGTACCCGAACCGGAAGCCGATCCCACGGAATGTGGGGCGACGGTGTGCGGAAGTGCAGGTGTTTGGGCAGCTCGTCGTGCTCGAGTGACAGGACGACTTTGATGAGGCCTGCGATCCCTGCGGCGGCTTCGAGGTGACCGATATTCGTCTTGACCGAACCGATCATCAGTGGTCGATCGGCGTTGCGTCCCGTACCGAGGGCCGCACCGGCGGCTTGAACTTCAATCGGATCGCCGAGCGATGTGCCGGTCCCGTGCGCCTCCAGGTAATCGATGTCGTCCGGGTTCAGGCCGGCACGATGAAGGGCTTCGGCGATGACACGTTGCTGGGCAACCCCGTTCGGGACCGTCAAGCCACCGGATGCCCCGTCTTGGTTCACGGCGCTGCCGCGGACCACCGCTCGGATGCGATCACCGTCGGCGATCGCGTCGGCCAGCCGCTTCACGACGACGACTCCGCAGCCCTCGCCGCGGACATAGCCGTCGGCGGCCGCGTCGAATGTCTTACAGCGACCGTCGGGAGACAGCATTCGCGCCCGCGAGAAGTTGATCATCGTCGCCGGGCACATCATGAGATTGACGCCGCCGGCGAGCGCGACGTCGCACTCTCCGAGACGCAGCGACTGGCAGGCCTGGTGAACGGCCACCAACGACGAACTGCATGCCGTGTCGATGGCCACGGCCGGACCCAGCAGGCCGAGCCGGAAACTGATCCGGCCCGTTCCCGCGGCGAACGACGTTCCTGTCCCGAGGTAGGCCTCGATGGCTTCCGAGCTCAAGGCATCGGTGAGCAGACACAAATAGTCCTGGGTCGACAACCCCATGAACACGCCGGTCTGGGTGCCCGCCAGGTCCGATGGTGCGGTACCCGAGTGCTCGATGGCCCGCCACGCCGTCTCCAGCAGCAACCGGTGTTGCGGGTCCATGAAGACGGCCTCACGCGTCGACACCCCGAAGAACGGTGCGTCGAAACCCGATACGTCGTCGAGGAATCCGGCACGGCGAGCGACGATCTTCCCGGCCGCGTCGGGGTCGGCGTCGAAGTACTCCTCGATGTCCCACCGATCGCGGGGAATCTCCGACACCGCGTCACGGCCCTGGTGTAGGAGGTCCCAGAACTCGTCGGCGTCGGCGGCGCCAGGAAAGCGGAATGCGTACCCGACAATCGCGAAGCGGTCCTGCTGCGTCATTTGCGCCCCATCCTCATCTCGTCGAGGTCCTTGAGTTTCATGGCCAGCCCCCAGTCGCCCTCGACGGACAGCCGTCCCATGAAGAAGAGAGCTCTCCGGTCCGCCCGGCCCTCGATCATGTCGATGAAATCGTTGGCGCTCATGTAGACGGTGCACTGCGCAGCCCCGTCACCGTCGATGACGCGGGGATTCTCGGTCAGATCCAGGATGAACGTTCGGGCGCCGTGACCGTCCAGCACGAACTTGTAGACGCCGCCGAATTCGCGCGCCCGGTCGGGGTCCTCATCGATGACCAGCGCCGCTTCGATCATCAGGTCTTCAACGGTCGTCATACTTGCGTGCCTTTCTGGATTCTTGTGGTTCAGCCGTCGAGCCGCGCCAGCGCAGCGGCGTCCGGAGTCGGGAACTTCGTGAGTGGTCGATTGGTTTCGATCGCGGCCAGTTCACGGGAATAGATTTTGCGCAGCAAGATGATTGCCGCGTCAGATGTGCCGAGCCGGTTCAACGAACGGTCAGGCAGCACACCCTGACCGAGCAGGACGATGCCGTCTTCGATCAGCACCTGGTCTTCTCGTTCGGGGATGTCCTCCCAGCGTTCCCGGCCACTGATCACAGCACGGACGATCTCGTCGACTGGCCGCTGGCCGGCGAGGTACTTCCGCGCGTTACGCACGCCTGCCGCAACCCGCGCACCGACTTCGGGTGACAGGTGCGCGGCGATGAAAAGGAAGTACATCATGTGGCTTTCATCGTCGATGGGCACGTTCCACAAGAAGCTCTTGTAACCGCGCAACACGCCGGCGCCGGAGTTGAAGTACAGTGTGTTCGGCATCAGCAGGGCCAACCGGCGCACGAAACCGCTTGTGAACCGGCTTGATTGGGTCAATCCGAAGTCTGCTGGTTCCGCGGTGATCTCAGGAATCTCGCCCGCCATACCGTCGTCTTGATAGACCCCGGTCTTGTGCACCCAGTACTGATGGACGTCGTCGACGGTGTTCTCGAGGTCGTGGAAGTAGTTCCACTTGCGCAGTTCGATCACATGGAAACGGCCGTACGGCTCCAGTTCGGGCCACCGTGGCAGCTCTGGCACGGGCGACTCGCCGAGGTACACCCAGATGAGGCCGAAATACTCCTCTACGGGATAGCTCGGGATCCGGATCTTCGCGGCGAAGTCCTTCGGTTCGGCCGGCTGGTCGACACACTGGCCGGTCTGGTCGTACTGCCAACCGTGGTACCGGCACCGGATGCAATTGCCTTCGACCATGCCGATCGAAAGCAGGACGCCACGGTGTGCGCACCGGCCTGCGACGATATGCGCCGCGCCATCCTCGCCTCGGTACAGGGTCAGTTCCTGATGCAGGACCTTCAGCGGGACCGCTTGGCCCGGCTCCAGCTCGTCGGCCGCAAAGACAGGTTGCCAACGTTGGCGCAGCAAGTAGCCGGCAGGGCGGCCGGGACCAGTGTGTTCGAAATCGGTCTCGGTGATGCTGCTCATAAGATCTCCTCGCCTCTCAGCCGCGCCGGGATTCCGACAGCGACAGCAGCGCAATGAAATTCGTGACAAGGCGTTCGATTGAAGCCGGCTCGAACAGGGCTACGTCGTAGGTCACCGTCCCGGTGATCTGACCTCTGCGAGTGCTCATGGCCACCGTGAGGTCACGACGCGCAACGACGCGTTCGGGCGCAACGCGGGTGAGAGTGAACCCTCCGGCCGTGAATTCCCCGGGAACGGGGTCATCCATCAGGAAGCCGATCTCGCCTATGGATGCCGCGGCGATTCCGTGCTGGGCGGTCAGCGCCGCCTGCACGTGCTGCCACGGCGCGTCTCGGTTCGAAAGCGCGCCCAGCAGTTTCGGTTTCACCTCTCGGACCAAAGAGGGCATGTCCGCTCCGGCCTCGACATCGATCAACAGCGGGACCGTGTTCATGAACGGGCCGATGATCAGTTGGGTCGCACGGTCGCCACGCCGAGTCACCGGCGAGCCGATCACCACCGTCCGCTGGTTCGCAAAGCTGCCGACCGCCGACGCGAAGGCGGCGACCAGGACCGTGTACAGCGAGGCCTGTTCGCGAACCGCCAGGGCCCGCGCCGATTCCGCGGCCGCGGCAGGGAACTCGAACGGAAGCTGGGCGCCTTGGCGGACCGGCCGATCAAAACGCGGGTGCGCGGTCGGCAATGGCGCGGGCAGCGAAGCGTCCGCAAACTGGCCGCGGAAGTACTCGACACGCCGCGACAGCGCGTCACCCGTAAGCCATGATCGCTCCCAGGCGGCATAGTCGGCGTACTGCAGGTCACCGTCGAGAAGCGGAAAGTCGTTGAAGCCCAGCGAACTTGCCACCAATCCGCCGATTTCGCTCAGCAACAGGCGAATCGCATATCCGTCGGCGAGGATTCGGTGCACGCGCAGCCGCAGAACATGATTGTCGTCGGCTATCCTCACAACCTCTGCGCGGAACGGTGGGCGGGTGCCGAGATCCCGCCATTGCGACTCGAAGCCACTGGCCACGTCGGGCATCGCGTCCAGCACCGGCACCTCGGGCATGTACGAGCCGCGAATCACCTGCACCAGTGATCGTTCCGAAGATGCACTGGTGGGCTCGAAAGTGGTGCGCAACAGCTCGTGTCGTCGCGCCGCTTCCTGCACCCCGGCCACGACGACCGACGCATCCAGCCGGCCCGCGATGCGGACCGACACGTCGATCCAGTGCGTCGGCGACCCAGGAGCGTCGCATTCGGCCTGCCACATCAACTCTTGGGCGTAAGACGCCGGGATCGGACCAGTGCGCGGTGCCGGATGCAACGACGGTGCATCCGCATCGTCGGGCTTGGTCTCCTCGATTCGAACGGCCAAGTCGGCCAGTGTCTGGTCCTCGAAGAATGCATCCAGCGGCAGTTCGACCCCGAGCAGTTGATGGATCCGCGAACGCACCTGAGCAGCGAGCAGGGAATGCCCGCCCAACGAGAAGAAGTTGTCTGCGGCTCCGATCTGGTCGACTTCCAGAGTGCTGCGCCAGATCTCGGCCAATGACTCTTCGACGCCGGGCCTGGGTGCGATGAACTCGATTTCCTGGTCCCGCACAATCTCGACTTCTGGAAGTGCCGTGCGGTCGAGCTTCCCGTTGGGGGTCTGCGGCAACGAGTCGAGCGCCATGAATGCCGAAGGCACCATGTGCTCGGGTAGTTGCCGTCGCACATGAGCTCTCAATTCGCTTGCCGAGATCGTTGCCGCTGCGGGGGTGAAGTAGGCGACCAGCAGCCCGTCCTGGACCACCGTGACGGCCTCTCGGACGTCGTCATGGCCAAGGAGCACACGGTCGATCTCCGCCGGCTCGACACGCAGGCCCCGGATCTTCACCTGCCGATCCGTGCGGTTTCGGAACTCGACCGTGCCGTCCCAGCCCAACCGCACCATGTCGCCGCTGGCGTACAGCCGCTCGTCGGGGTTCCACGGCGCAAAGACGAATTTCCGTGCGGTCAGCGCGGGGTCGCCCAGGTATCCGCGTGCGAGAGCGGTTCCCGCAATGAACAATTGGCCGGAGACGCCCGGAGGGACGGGCCGCAGTTGCTCGTCGAGTACATACATCCCGACGTTTCCGCGGGGCCGCCCGATCGGCACGATGCTCTGATCGGAGGCGGCCAGTTCACCGACCCGGTGCAGGCTGACGATTCCCGTTGTCTCGGTCTGCCCGTACATGTTGACCCACGCCGCATCGTCACCGACCCGATCCCGCCACTCCCGCACCACGCCTGCCCGTAGCGGCTCGCTTGCGGTCAGCAGAAGCCGCAATCGTCCCGGCGTACAGCTCTCACCAGGTGCCGCCGTCACGGTGTCAACGATGCCGCGCACCACAGTCGGGACCAGATCGGCGATCGTCACGCCGGATTCGTGAATTCGGCGCAGCAGCCGGGCGGGGTCGCGACGCTCTTCGGTGCTTGCGATCACCACCTGCGCTCCGACGGCGAGCGGCACCAGCATCTGCCGGATCGACGAGGAGAACGAACTCGCCGCGGTTTCCAGGTAAACGTCGTCGGCGCCGACACCGAGGTCGCCGGCCAGCGTTTCGGCATACTCGACGACACTGCGGTGGCTTACCGCAACGCCTTTCGGTCGGCCGGTCGAACCGGATGTGTACATGATGTAGGCGAGATCATCTGCGGTGGCGGCACTTTCGAGGCGCTCAGTGGATTCCCCTTGGACCGGGACGGCTTCGACGTCGTCGTCGCTCAGCACCAGCGCTATTCCTGCGTCGTCGAGCATGATCGCGATGCGCTCCTGCGGATAAGACGGATCGATGGGTACATACACACCGCCCGCCTTGAGAATCCCGAGCATGCCGATCGCAATCGCGACCGTCCTGCCCACACAGAGGCCGACCGGGGTGCCGGATTCGACGCCGTTGTTGCGCAGCCGGTGAGCGAGTCTGTTTGCGGCGATGTCGAGTTCGCGGTAGGTCAGTGCTTCGTCGCCTGCGCTCACGGCCACCACCTCCGGAGCACGATCCACGGTCGTTTCGAAGAGTTCCGGCACCGTCGCTACCGCTATGGCTCGACGCGACGGTTCGATCTCGTAGTGGGCGCGCTCCGATGGGGTCAACATCGGAAGGCCGGCCACCCTCAGCCGCGGATCGGCCAGCATCGCGTCGAGGACCACGTTGAAGTGGGCGATCAGTCGCTCGATGCGGACCGTGTCGAACAGTTCGGACGCGTACTCCACATGCCCGGTCAACAGCTCATCGTCGGAGAAGGTGAAGGTGAGGTCGCGTTTGGCCGTCTGCGTATCGACCTCGCTGACCGCAACTCCCCGCCCGCTGAGATCGGCTCCGCCCGGGCCGGGCTGCACGACGAGCTGCACGCTGAACAGCGGGTTGCGGTTGGCATCGCGATCCGGGGCCGTCGCGTTGACGATCAGATCGAACGGTACATCTTGGTGCTCGAGGACCTCG
The DNA here is from genome assembly GCA_035253445.1 of Mycobacterium sp. Taxonomy (GTDB): domain Bacteria; phylum Actinomycetota; class Actinomycetes; order Mycobacteriales; family Mycobacteriaceae; genus Mycobacterium. The sequence continues at coordinate 426 of DATFCF010000608.1, read as the reverse complement.
ACCATTCGCTGCCGGATCCGGTCGAGCAGATCGCTGACGTCGGGATCACCGTCGAGGCGAATCCGTACGGGCAGAGAGTTGACGAACAACCCGATCAGGTCCTCGGTTTCGATCCTCGGGCGGTTGGCGGTCAGCGTTCCGATCACCAGATCGTCCTGCCCGGTATATCGGTTCAGCACGGTGGCAAGTGCTGCGAGCAACGGCACAGAGACGGTGACGTTCGCGGTGCGGCACAGCTCGCTCAGCGCGGCGGCACGCTCGCGCCCCAGGTCGAAATGAACCCGGGCGCCGCGGAAAGTCGGCGTCTTCGGCCGCGGCCGGTCGGTGTCGAGTTCGAGCGGCGGTGCGCCGGCGAGGTCCTTTTTCCAGAAGTCGACATGCGCGTCGAAATCGACTCTTCCCAACAGATCTCGTTGCCATCGCGCG
>DATFCF010000607.1:0-8953 GCA_035253445.1 Mycobacterium sp. | reverse complement strand
CAGCAGCATCAGTCTGGCGGGCGATCAGCGGCAGCAGCGCGACAGCCGCGGTGGTGATCACCCCCGCCCACGGGCCGCCCAGGAACCCCGCCAACCCGGACAGGCCCGACGACAGGACACTGACACCTTTGGTGGCGGCGTTGCGCATCGCGTTGGCGATGCGGCCGCCGCTCTTCTCGGCGTGCGCCGCCGCGGCCTGCGAGCCGGGCTGCACCTTCGAGAACGACCCGGCCAACCCCTCAACAGCCGGGATCGCGTTCGTCCGCATCCGCTGCCCGATGGTGTCCACCACCGCCTTGATGCCGCCCAAACCGGACGACACAGCTGACAGCACCGGCGACGCTGCCCGCCACGTAATCCACGCGGCGGCCATCGCCTGCACCAGCTCAGGCATGTCCCGCAACGCCGACGTGATCATGTTGATCGCAGGCAAAATGACCTGCATGGCTTGGGCGGCCCCGGCCATCGCCGAACCCATCACCGTCGGCAGATCTTCCAGCAGCGGCCGCCACGTCTCGAAGTCCCGTTTGGCCATCGTGATGACCTCATGGATCGCGTTCTGCCCCCGCGCCGACCCGAAGAACTCCGACATCTTCTTCGTCAACGTCTCGATCGTCTGCAGCAGACCCGGCCCGAACCCCTGACCGATGTCGTGGAACGCGCGCAGCAGGTTACCGACGCTGCGGCCCAACGACTCGAGCCCGTTGATGCCGTTGTTGATCCACATCTGCAGGCGGCCCTCGTGGTCGGCCTGGTCGATGAAGTTTGCGAACCGGGTCGTCAAGTGGGCGAATCCGGTGGCCAGCTTCGGCATCGCGTCCGAACCGGCCGCCGACAGTTGCCCCAGCGCCCGTATGGCCGGGTCGATCGCCGCGTTGATCCGGTTGTGGAACTCGGCGGTGTTGCCGAAGATGCGGTCCAGAATGCTGCGGGTGCCCGCGGTGCCCAGCGACCCGGTCAGGGTCAGCAGGTTGCGGTTGATGGCGGTCGCGACGGTGCCGACACCTTTCTGCAGCGTCGGCAGGTCAGCGTTGACCAGGGTTTTGATGCCGTCAGCGAGCCCGGCGAACATGTTCTGCGACGCGACCTGAGACAACGGTTTGAGCGCGTTGTCTTTCAGGTCGAACAGGGTTTTGACCAGCTCCTGAGCGTTCGGCGACAGGTCGGCCATCGCGGCGCGCACCTTGTCGGCCGCGTTCGCCGCCCCGGAGCCCTCCGACTGGATCTGCTGCAGCGTCTGGGCGACCTGCTGGTTGGAACGCACCAACGCTTCCTGCGCTGACACGACAGCGTCGGACCCTTCGACGCCTTTACGGTCGGCTTCGGCGACGTCCTGGCGGTCACGGGTTTGGCGGCGCAACGCCGAACTCAGCGACTCGCGGGCCCGCAGCTCACGCAAAACTTTGCGGTCGTAGTCCAGTGGGCCTTCGGAGCCTTTCGCCAGCTCGTTGCGGGCCTCCTGCAGATCCAGGGCGGCTTCGGCCACGCTCAGGTAGCTGGAGCGTTCCTCGGCGTGCAGATCTTCGAGCTCGCGGCGCGCATCCTTGCGGGCCTTCGTCAGGTCTTCCTGCGCGCGCTGCACATCGACAAGCGCGTTGCGCATCTGGTTCTGCGACTGCGCCTGACGGGCGGCGTCGGTGGTGGCCTGATTCGCTGACCGTTCCTGCTGCTGCGTCAACGCCTTCCACGCGTCGCTGATGCCGGACACGCCGAGCGCCACAGTGGAGATGGAGGTGCCCAGCACAGCCAGCGCGCCGGGCGCGGCCATCGCCGCACCGGCCATCGCGTCGATCGCACCGACCACCTGACCCAGCGCGGCCGTCAACGCCGGCGCGGCCTGCGACGCGATAGCCAGCAGCGCGGGCTGCAGCAGCTCCACACCGCGGATGCTGGGCCCGAAGCGGCGTTTCGGGGTGGTGATGTCCCGGAACGTCTTACGGATGTCGTCGGCCGCCCGGTTCAGCTCCGACTTCATCTCACGGGTCGACACCCGCGGCCGGATGATCGGCCGGTTGCGGTCCATGTCGCTCATCACCGACGACATGCCGCGTTTGACGTCGGTGTCATCCAGCCGCGGCCTGATGATCGGCTGCTCATGGGTACCGGACTGGAACGCGCCGCCATGCCCGGCGATGTGCGTGCCGCCCGGGCCGCGACGAACCATCGACGACGCGGTCGCCGCCACCGGATGATCGGTGACCACCTTGATGCGGATCGGCCGCGCCTCCTGCCGCGCGCGCCACGCCGCCATGTGCGCGTTCGCCAACCCGAAGTCGACGTTGACCCGCAGATTCACGTCGTGACGCAGCCCGCCCAGCGCGGCCGCGATCTTCATGTCAGCGTTGCGGCGGAACCCGCTCTCAAGGTTCGGCTGCAAATGCACCTTGTGCTGCAGATGGATGGTGCGCAGACGCTCGTTAGCTTCCGACCGGAACCGGGTCACATCCGGGGTCAGCTTGACGTCCTGCGCCAGGCTCTTCCCCGACAGGTCGGCCCGGATCGCCGCCTTCGACTTGTTGTAGAACCCGCGCGCGACCGGCTCCAAAAGGATGCGGGCTTTACCGGCTGTGTAGTCAGGCACGGCTCACCTCCCGATGCTTCTTGGCCCACTTGGCCTGCGACCGTTCGATCGCCGTGTTCCGCTTGCCGGCCGCCCACTTGCGGATGCGGTCCTCCACAACCTCCATCGGGAAAACCGGCCCCTCCAGGTGTTTCAGCTTCGGGTTGCCCTGCTCCATGCGCATCGAGATGACATGGTTGGTCAACAACAGCAGCGCCGACGTGTATTGGTCAAACCCCACCAGCGACGGCCGCACATCGGAAGCAGAAAACTTGCCTTTCATCTCCCGCATCTCGGCCTCCAGCTGATCAATCAACGCCGGATCGGACAGCTTCGCCGCCCAAATCTGGCTGCCTTGACGCTCGGCCAGCATGTCCACAAATCGCAGGAACTGGTTCCAGGGTCTGCGTCCTCGAATCCAATCGAGGGCATCGGTCCCACCTAGGTGGAGTGCGAAGTCTCCTTCGACGATGTCCCAATGCCGTTCGATGATGTCTCGGACGCGGGCGGTTTTCCCGCCTGCTCCTCATCCACCGGGTTCCCGCAAGTCGGACACAAACCGTCCTCCGGCACGGGCAGAAACCTGTCCTGCACGTCCTTGTAAAACATGTTCCACACCTGCCCGGTCCAGCCCTCCGACAACAGCATCACGTCGTCGTAGGCGTCGCCGAACAAAGCCCGGTCATAATCCTCACCGGCCTTGGTGACCAGCTTCTCCAGCGTCTCCATCGACTTCTGGTCCGCTCGAGGCATGATCGGCTGACCCGTGTCGTCGACGATCACATTGCCCTGCGCGTCGGTGATCGGCGACATCATCGCCTCAAGCTGGCCGCGGGCGATGACGTAGGCGGTTTGGGATGACACGATCAGACGCATCCGCGCTTTCGTCGGCGGCATGATCGTGACGGACTCGGTGACCTGATAAGGCTCCGGCTGGTCGATCTCGGTGAGAAGCTCAGCGAAACGCCCTATCGGCTTGTCCTGAGGACCGACCGATAGGGGCGCTCGCTTCTTGGCTGTGGTGGGCCCGGCCTGCTTTCGCGAAGTTTGACGCCGGGCGGTGGCGGTTTCGGTCATTTCGTCTATGAACCGAACCCTGTCGCCACCAGCGTCTGCAGCGAATCCCAGCCGGGGCCGCAGATACCGAACGCGGCGGGCGAACCAGCCACCTTGTCGTACAGGGCGGTCATCGTGTACGGGTACCGCAGCACGTTGTTGTCGACCGCCTGCTGGTTGTCGCGGTTGGAGATCATGGTCTTGTTCATGATCCAGTAGATGTAGATGTCGTCGCCCTCGAAGTCATCCCACGCCAACGCGATCGAGCGGTAGCGGATGTTCAAAGGCAGCTCCGGCAGGACCAGGACGATGCCGCCATGCGCGGACGGGGTGACGTCCGCCCACTCGCCACCCCAATACTTCTCGAGGTTGCCGCGGTTCGTTTCCTGCGGGGTCAAGCCGATCGTGATGTCCCGCTGGTTCGCCCACACGCGGGTGGGTCCAGCGAAACCGTGCGAGCGGATGTTCACCATCTCGATGTTCTGGCCGAGAGCGACACCGTCGTCCTTGGTGTGCAACCCGACAGCCACGTAGTAGTCGGGTACGTCGAGCGACCCGTCGGTGGCGTCCTCGAGGGTGGTCAGTGCCGGGTTCCCCACAAACGGGGCGGTCAGCACAGTCATGTCGCGCGCGGCGAGCTCCAGCTCCTCCTGCGCGTTCTGGATGTCCTTGATGGGCATTGGTCGGAGCCTTTCTCCGTCGTACGGCGCGAGCCGGGCTTACAGGCCCAATTCTGCACCATAGTTGCTGAACGTGGGCAAACCCTTACGCCGCTCAACTTCGAGCTCGAAGGTTATCGGAACAAGCCGCTGGTCACGGAACACGTCCGGGGTGATGGACGGGCCCATAACTTCACCGTTCACAGTGATCGCCGCGTAGCCGAAATCAGTGATCATCCGGCCGCCGCCGCCACCAACGTTGAACGGGTACAGCATGTTCCTGACGAATTCGATCACCTCCCACGACAGGTCGCGCGATCGTGACATCGCAGCGAACTGAACGTGCGGGCGGTCGAGCACACCAGTGCCACCGTCTTCGTTGAAGACGATTCGCCCCCCGGACCGGAAGATCCGGAGGTAGATCAAACCGTTCGCGATGTTCTCGAGAACTTCGTTTTCCGGCGGGAACCAGGTCAGGCAGGTAACCGCGTCGGTAAACAGGCCACCGAACCAATCCATCAGGAGCCGCTCGATGTCGATGAACCCGCCCTTGTACCAGTCGGGAAAGATTCCCGGCGTGGGCAGCGGGTTCGCAGGCAGAGGCATCAGACGCTGATCCTCTCCAGCACATAGTTCAGGTCATGATGCCCCACTTCGTGGTGGGCGACCATGAACCCTTCCTCGTCGAAGCCGAACTCCCACGGCAGCACATGCCCGGAGTCGATCTCCAGCACACCGGACCAGCGCGGCCCATAGGAGGTGAACGTTTTCTCGGTGAACGCCGACGCCGAAGCGTACAGATGGTCCAGGTCATCTGGGTCGCCGCGGTGCACATGCTCGATGTACAGCATCTTCATCCGTTGGGCGCCGGCGAGGACGAACGCCCGCATCTGGTTGCCGTTCAGGATCTGGGTCAGCGCGGGGTTCAGCGGGTCACGCAGGTCCAGTTCGAACCCGTTGGCGGCCATCAAGTTCAGGTCAGCCATCAGCCGCCCTTCACGATCATCCACTCGATGTAGCCGAAGTTTTCGCCGGTCAGGACGTGGTCGAGGTCGAAACGCTGCTGCCCGCGGGTGCCGTACCAGATCCCCTGGAACCAGAACCGCATGTTGGTTTGCACCCCGGCGCCGCGCGGGGTGTACAGCAGACTGGATCCGGCCTGGTACGGCGGGTTCTGCCCGGACACCCCGACGGTGCCGCGGCCCTGCACGCTGGCGTTCGCGTTGGCGGCGCCGATGATCGGCACGCAATGCTCGACGGTCAACTCATCGCGCCAGTCATGGTTGCCGCGCAGCCTAGACTGCTCCGGTTCGTGGTCGATCTGGAAGGTCAGCGTCACACCGAACACGTTGACGCCAGGCACGAAGATAGCCGGTGAGCTCACGGCCAGCCTCCCGCCCAGTCGTTGTCGGCGTTGGAGACGGCGGCGGTGTCGAACATCGGCTCGTTGGTCACGCCGCCGCGGAAACGTGACAGGGCGAGCCGGTCAGCTTTCGACAGCCACGGCGTGGTGAACACCGCGTCAGCGCCGAAGCTGCGGTTGTACGACATCGGCCCGAACGTCGACGACGACGACTGCTGCCCCTCCATGGGGGACAGCGGCCCAGCCGGGGCGGTCATGGCCCGCACAGTCATGCGGGACACCACCACTTTGATCGCATCCGGCACCGTCGCCAGATCATCCCATTCGCGGCGCAGGAAGCCCTCCACAAGCACAGAGGCCTCCGCTGCGGTGCCCGGCCACTTCGCCTGCTGGTCCGCTGTCAGATCCTGATCGTCGGTCAGGCCGAGCCGGTCTTTGATGTCCTGCTCTTCGCAGAGCGTCACACCCATAGCTAGTACCAGTAGCGTCGACCGGCCACCGGCCGCCCCACCGCACCCAGAACCCACAGGATAGCGCCGACGACCAGCAAAATGATGCCCAGCGTCCACAGGATGCCGATGTTGAACACGTAGCCCACGACGAGCAGAACGAGTCCGAGAACAATCATGACGAGCCCTCCTCCGGTTGGAGGGGCGGGCCGGTCGCCGAGATGGGTAACACCCCTGAAACCCGCGTCGTCGACGACCAGCCCAGCCCAGCTTACGAGGCGTCCGCGAGGACGGTCGCCACCAGGGAGCGGTTGGCGTCACCCAGAACCGGCAGCCCGATCGCGTTGCAGTGCACCCACACACCGATCGGATCCCGCGTCTTCCAGGTGCCGGCAACGATGCCCGGCTGCTCTTCCGGCTGCAGCCCATACTCAGGCTCGTCCGCCTCCAAGGTTTGACCCCAGTAGGTGGCGCCGAACCCGTTGTTGCCCGAGTTCGGGTCAACAGGGGCGGGCAGCAGGAAGATCTTGTTCGGCGACAGGATCGAACGAACCTTCTCGCCGTCACCGTCGCCGTTGTCGAACACCGCGTGCCGCTCGTAGATGTCGATCGGCGGGATGTCGTTGTCGGCGAGCACCTCGTTGATCGAGTTGCGGTTGATCACCGACGGGCGACCCACCAGCGACGCGTACAGGTTGCGCATCTCGGCCGTGCGGGCCAGGTTGCGAACCACGGTGCGCGACGTGAGCAGCGACCCGGGCATCATGTTGTTGACGTCCTGGAAGTGCTGGCACCACGCGTCCAGATCGGCCAGCGGTGTCGCGTCGTCCGGGTCCGACCACAGCGAACCGCCGTTGTTGGTCGCGGCCACCTCAAGCGATGGGTCGCGTTCCCAGTCGGCGGACTGCACGAAGCCGTTCTCGTCGACGTCGAGCTCGCCGGTTTCGATGGCCTGCCCACGCGCAACCTCGAGGCGGTCGTTGACGTCCCGCACGATCTGGCGGGTGATGTCCAGGACAGCGTTGAGGATGAACGTTTGCGACGTGTTGCCGCGGAACCGCAGCTGGTCGTACTCCGACACCCGCAGCTTCTCGCCGATAGGCGGAAGCTCGATGGTGACGCGCTGACGGCCCTGCAGCTTGCCGAGCGGCGTTTCAGCGTCGTACGACCGGAACGGCGCGACCGGCAGCAGACCGGCCTTGCCGACCTCGAAGCGGGCCACAATGTCAGGCACGTACTCGTTCGGCAGATACCGGGCAAGGGTGCCCCACTGCCGCTCGTAGTCCTCCTGCGCTGCGCGGGCGTACCCGGTCAGCTCAGCAGGAAGGATCAGGTCGCTCCACAAAGCTTCAGTAGTCATGGCTCAACCTGCCTTTACGAGACGAAGACGAACGAGCCGGACGTGGTCGCGCTGGCGGCCACGGTGCTCGGAAGCTTCGAGAGTCGGATACGGCCGAAGTCCAGCATCGGCGCCACCACATCGGCGGTGTCGTCGAGGTCGGGGCTGACCGTCTGGTCGGTGAGCAGGAATCCCGCGAGGGTGCCGGACCCGCCGTAAGGCACGAACTTCTTGGTGCCGTCGACGGTGGCTTCCTTGAGGGGCTCGCCGCTCTTGATGTAGTTGCTGTCGGTGATCAGATCCGCGGTGCGAAATGCTGACACGTCGAGGGTGACGGTGCGCGCCGAATCGACGCCCCGCTTGCTCGCGAGCCAGGTCAGGTCGCCTACGCCAATCGAATCCCGGCGCATCCTGAGCTGCATGATGTCTCCTGGTTAGTTGGAGCCGCCGACGGCGGCCTCTTTCTTGCCGTGCCTGTCTTTGAACAGGTCACGTCCCGACGAGACACTTCCGGTCCGTTGGTTATCAGCGGAGGGCATGCCCTGCTGCTGGTTCGGCTTCACACCGGAACCCTGCTGCTGACCGCCGGCGCCCTGCTGTTGGGTGCCGCCGAACCCGGCCTGCTTCAGTGCTTCGATGTCCGCCTCGATCTCTTCCCTGGTGTTGCCCTGCACCCGGCGGCCAAGAGCCGGGGGAAGCCCGGCGTCGTAGGCCATTTCCAGGCGCATCTTCTCGAGCCGCGTGCTGGACAGCTGACTGTCGAGCGCCGCTTTCTCAGTGGACAGGGTGCTGACCCGCTCCGAGAGGGGCTGCTGCTCCTGCTCCTGCTGTTCGAGCTGCTTACCTTTGTTGATCAGCGCCTCATCCGCGGCGCGTTTCTGCGCGTATTCGCGGCGCAGATTCGCCTCGAAGTTGTTGTAGTGCCGCTGCGAAAACTTGGGGCTGTCCAGATCGTCCTGCTGAGCGTCGCCGCCCTGCTTGCCGCTCTGGGTTTGGCCCGGCGTCGGGGCCTGCTGCTGGCTACCGCCTTGAGCTTGCCCGGACGGCTGCCCGTCGCCGCTTTGCTGCTGATCACCTGCTGGCGCAGTCATCGAGTTGTCCTCCCTGGTGGAGTTCCCAGCGAATTGGCAACGCTGGTTGTCAACCACATTAGACGCGGGAGTCGTCCATAGCGGCAAGAGTCGATGTCAACCCTGATGAACGGGACTGTTCAACCTCTGCGCGCCACCCCTGCACATAGTCGGGCGGGCTGTAGCGGTTGTCGCCGCGGGAAACGACCGCCAAGCAGCGGCAATCATGGTTATGGGAAGGCATCTCAACGTATTTGCCGTCGTAGGCCTGCGGGTCGACGGTCAGCAGGCGGCAGAACGAGCACGCGTCGGGCAGCGCGTCGCGGTGCCAGGTGACGCCTTCCAGTTTCGCGGAGGCGACCACCACGTTCCGTGACCCGTCGAACACCATCCGCTGGAACGCGCCGATGAACCGGTCCGCCGGCGATGATTCCCCTGTCTGGTTGAAAGCCCAGGA
>DATFCF010000606.1:0-3231 GCA_035253445.1 Mycobacterium sp. | reverse complement strand
GTCTGGTTGCAGCCGGTGCGCTGGCCGCTCGGCCTTGGGCTCGTTGCCTTCGCGTTGGCCAAGCCGTTGACCTCCAACTATTGGGGCTTCGTCGGCGCCCGGGGGCTGTTCTATGTCATCGAGGCGCTGAGCCTCGTGCTGCTCGTGGGGTGGGGCGGCCAGGTTTCCCTGATGCACGGCGCCTATGTCGGAATCGGTGCGTTCAGCACTGCGTATCTCGTCGGCTCGCACGGACTCCCGCTCGCGCTCGCGATCCTCGGCGGCGCAACTGTCGGGATGGTGTTCGGCGCGATCGCCGGGTTGCCCGCGTTGCGTCTCACGGGCCTCCAGTTCGGCATTGCCTCGCTCGTGTTCGCCAGTGCGGCCTCGGAGTGGTTCTTCAAACGCCCCGAGTTTCCCAAGGACCTGCCGCGGGGGGAAATGTTCGGCATCGACCTCAGCCAGGACTCGAACATCTTCCTCGTCATGCTGATCGTCACCGCGCTGCTGTACCTGCTGGTGTGGAACCTGCGAAGGTCGACGTTCGGGCCGTTGCTGATATCGGCGCGGGATTCGGGCCCCACGGTGGCACACTTCGGTGCTGATCCGAAGCGAGTCCGGATGCAGGCGTTCCTGCTCGCGTCGTTCATTGCTGCGCTCGGCGGCGGGTTCTACGGCGTGTTGCTCACCGGATTCCAGCCCTTCGACTTCTCCCTCTTCTTGTCGATCGCCCTGCTGTTGAATGCAGTCGTCGGCGGCATCACCCTGCTCGGTGGGCCACTGCTGGCCGGGCTGCTCTTCGGGGTCGTGCCCCAACTCGTGCAGGGCCGGTCCGGCGCGACGGCGAGCGCAGTGCCCGACATGATCGCGGGTCTGACCGTGATCGGCCTGCTCGCGTTCCGTCCGGCGGGGCTGGCAGCGCTGTTGCGCCGCTCACCGACCGCGGCCCGCGCACCAGCACCGAGTCGCGTGCGCCTCGGGCGCTTCGGGGTCGCAGTCGACAGGCACCGCCGGTCGACGAAGAACGCCGTGGCCGCGCGGCCCGGTGTGGCGCGGCGAGACGCAGTCGGGGAACGGACGAGGGAGATCCCGGCGGCGGCGCGATGACACGCCTCCGGCGCTTGACGCGCGCCGCCGCGTCCGTGGCCGCCGCGACCGCTCTCGTCGCGCTGTCCGCTCCCGCGGCGCGTGCCGCGGGGCGGGTGCCCGCGGTCTTCGATGTAGAGGCTGCCGGTACGGCTGTCCGTGTCGGCGCGTCGGTGCCGGTTGCGCTGCCGCTGGTCGTCGATGTCGGAGTGGCACGCAGCAGCGTCGCAATCAACAGCCAGCCCAACGCGATATCGGAGGCCGCGCCCGCGTGGTCGCCAGTGGTCGAGACCGCGCCCGCATTGCTCGGCACGCCCTTACCGCTCCCCGTCGCGGTGTGGTGCTACTCGTATCTGCCGGGCGACCCGCGTGAGGCATCGTGCGGCGGTCCCGCGCAAGACATCGGTGGAGTGCTGGTTGCCTCCGCCGGCGCCGGGCACACGATCACCAAGATGGCGCAGCAGGACGATCCGACGACGCTGAGTTCGCAGTCGTCGGTCGTGAGCCAGGGCGTCCACTCGGCGCCTGCTGCGCCGCAGGCATTCACGTTCGACAACGGCGCGTCGGCGGCCACCGCCGGCGCGGACGGTGAGCGCATGACGGCGGGCGCGGCGGCGAGCATCGAGGACCTCGACATCGCCGGCGCGATCTCGATCCGCTCGCTGCGCTCGTCGGTGAGCGTGGCCTTGGGCGGCGTCGCCGGCTCGGCGGCACACTCGGCTTCGCTGGTCATCTCCGGCGTCGAGGTGTTGGGAAGGCCCGCGACGATCGACGGCACGGGTATCCACGTCTCCGGCCAGAATGCGGGCGGCGAACTCTTCGCCGTGCAAGACCAGCTGAATCAGTTGCTGGCGACGACCGGTCTCGAGATCCGGACTGTCGGGCGTCCTCCGGTTGTCTCCGCCGATGGCACCACCGCCGACGTGACCAGCGGCGGCCTGCTCGTGACAATGCCGTTACCCGACGCGCTCGGCGGTCGTATCGAAGTCGTCTTCGGCGAGAGCAGCGTGCGCATGAGCGCACATCAGGTCGAGGCATTCGTCGAAGCCGATGCCGGAGGTGGAGGCACCTCCGTGGCCGATACGCCCTCGCTCGACAGTGCCGCGCCGGAACTGCTCACCGCAGCGCCACCGCCGCTGCCGCCCGTTCCCGGTGTCGGTGCCGGCACGCCGTCGACTCGTCCGTTCCAGGAACAGGTCTCCGCTTCGGACCTCGCCGCAGAGAGCTGGCACTTCTCCTTCGGTCCTTACGCCCTACTCGTCATCGCACTCCCCATTCTCGCCCAAGCCCGCTTGCTGTCTTTCGCCAGGAGGTCCACATGAGCACCGACATCGCAATGCGTACCCATCCGTTGTTCGAGAGCGACGGCGTTCGCGCCGACGACGCGCGACCGCGCAGCAATGTCGACTGGCGCCAGGCGCTGGCGGGCGCGCTCCTCGTCGCCGGTCTCGTCGCGATCTTGGTGGCGTGGTACGGCATCTCCGGCACGCTCGACCCTGGCGAACAAATGCCGTACCTGATCTCCGGCGGTGTGGGTGGCGCGGCACTGATCGCGTTCGGCGTCACGCTGCTCGTCGCGTACGAGCACGCCCGCGATCGCGCCGCGCTCGACCGTTTGCTCGATCGCATCGACCAGCTCGAGCGGCGCCTCGAAGAACGCGACGCGAATGCGCCCGGCAACGGCAACGGGAACGGAGCCGCGAAGCCGGCGCGGGCCGGGCGGCGGACGACGCGGTCATGACGGATGCCCCGGCGCTGCTCGAGGTCCGGTCCATCACCGTGCAGTTCGGTGGTCTCGTGGCGAACGACGACATCGACATGGAGGTGCATGCGGGCCAGATCGCGGCGTTGATCGGGCCGAACGGCGCGGGCAAGACGACGCTGTTCAACGTGATCACCGGCGCGCAGAAGCCGACCCGGGGTCGCGTCTTCTTCGGTGGCGACGACATCACCGAGTTGAACCGCGTCGCCCGGGGCCGGTTGGGGATGGGTCGCACATTCCAGAACTTGTCCCTGGCTGCGGGCCTCAGCGTGCTGGACAACGCCACGGTCGGTGCCGGTCGATTCCGGCGGGCGGGTCTCGTGCGGTCGATGCTGCAAGTTGGCTCGGCGCGCCGCCAGGACCACGAGATTCGCGCGGTCGCGCGTCGCGCCCTGCACTTTGTG
>DATFCF010000605.1:0-2720 GCA_035253445.1 Mycobacterium sp. | reverse complement strand
ACCCGTTGACGGTCCTCGCCGCGCTTGCCGTTCGCACGACGCGCGTTGCGGTGGGTACCGCGGTCCTGGTGGCCCCGATGTGGAATCCGCTGTTGCTCGCGCGGGCTGCCGCCACCGTCGACACGTTGGCTGAGGGGCGCCTCGTCCTCGGTCTGGGCCCAGGGCCGAGTTATGGCCCGGCACGTAAAGAATTTGCCGCGTTGGGTATCTCGTCATCTGATCGTATCGACAGGCTGGAGGAGATCATCACGGTATGCCGAGCTCTGTGGTCGAGCGACGGGCCCGTGGACGTGAACGGCAGCCGATGGCAGTTCCGCAATGTCGACCTGTTTCCGAAGCCGGTGAGGCCAGGAGGCCCGCCGATCTGGCTAGGTGTTCGCGGTCCCCGAGGTATGAAACTGGCTGCACGTCTCGGCGACGGGTGGTTGCCAATCGTTCGGTCGTCGCAGGAGTACGGCATCAGGCGAGATGAACTGGCCGGTACTCGTGCGGGTCGAAATGCGGCTGTCTATCTGACCGTTGCGGTCCATGACGACGAGATACGGGCAGAAGGGCAGCTGCGGCAATGGTCCGAGCACTACTACCGCGCACCATGGTCTGTAGTTAACGAACTCGAAGACAGCTGTGCCGGAACGGCTGCAAAGGTGGCTGACCGTATTGCTGCCTATGCCCGGCAGGGCGCGGGTGAGGTCATCTTGAGGTTCGCAGGCGGAGAAATTGGTGCTCAGTTCGGTGCGATCGTCGACGCCACGCAGGTCGCGAGTGAGCCCTCCGATCCGGATAGGTGACGGGTGGGCGGTGACAGAAGACGTCATTTGGTGACTATATTGGCGCCAATGATGTATCGTCAGGGACTGGAAAGGTGACCTATGAGCGGAGTGGACGGATTGGTGGCGATTGTCACCGGCGCCGGTGGTGGAATCGGATCGCGTACGGCAGAAATGCTGGCAACGCGAGGGGCGACTGTCGTTGTCGCGGACCTCGCACAAGACGCTGGCGAACGAACGGTTGAGGCAATCCGTGCCGCGGGTGGTCGCGCGCACTTCAAGTATCTGGACGTGCGCGAACCGGAGTCCTTCAACTCGGTTGTTGCCGACGCTCTCGAGTGCTACGGCCGGATCGATATTCTGCACAACAATGCTGCGGCAACCCACCTCTACGCTGGTGACACGGCCGCGGCCGACATAGATCCGGTCCAATGGGATCGCATCTTCGAGATCAACTTGCGGGGTGTGCTGCTCGGCTGCAAATACGTCGTCCCGAAAATGATCGAACAGGGTGGCGGGTCGATCATCAACATGTCCTCGACCCGTGCCGGCGGAGGAGCCAACGAACTCGCGGCTTACGGCGCCTCCAAAGCCGGAGTCGAGGCGTTGACTCGGTACGTGGCCACTGCCTATGGTCGCCATGGTGTGCGATGCAACGCTGTGAGGCCGGGGCTCATCCAGACGGCACAATCCGCTGCGTTGCTGAACCACGGTGATGGAACCGATGACGGCTATAGTCGGGTGCTTCGTCACGTGTTGCTTCCGTATGCGGGAAGTCCGGCCGACATCGCCGAGCTCGTGTGCTTCCTCGGGTCCCCTGCATCCCGGTACATCACCGCGCAGACCATCGCTGTCGACGGCGGGTTACTTGCACATCAGCCGTTTCACGCTGACGAACTTTCAGTGAGAGGCAAAACGGACGAGAGTTGGGCGCAACGGAGTGGATGACCGACGATGTGCGCCAGTTGCTAGGTGATCGCAATGTACTTCGCGTAGAACGATCCCCGGCTTCGGTATCAGCACCAGTATTAGCCCTGAAGGGGTGCGTCGACGCGAAAGGGAGAACTTCACAGGCTGGCCCGCGAAAGCCCCCATCAATCCGAAGAGTCCGATTTTCCTCGCCTGCGGCACATCAACGACGGCGCCGTTGTCGAAGGCGAAAGGCGATTCAACTCGGAGTTGACTAGTCAGACCAGCGTTGTTGTCCAGTTCGGTACGCCAACTGGGGGCGGGTTCGCCGAGATCAGCTGGCACCTTCGTTGATGTGATCCCGGATGCGGATCGTGGCGATTCCGCGAATCGAGTACCAAGCCGAAGTAGTTCAGTGTCACATCGACGCCCGTGATCTCGACACGGGTGAGGAATGTACTGCGAAGGAGGCCAGTTGTGGATGGCGGAACCGAAGTCGGGGATGCAGGCGCGCGGTTGACGCCTGCCGAGGCAGTGCAACGTGCAGTTGGTGCCCTGGCTGCAGGGCGGTTGATTGTCGTCGTGGACGATGCCGACCGCGAGGACGAGGGTGATCTCGTTGCGGCCGCGGACTCGATAACGGCAGATCAGATGGCCTTCATTGTGGCGCATACGACCGGAATCGTATGCACGCCCATGCCCGAAGACCGGGCAGATCGGTTATGGCTTCCACCTATGGTTGCTAACAACCAGGACGCGCACGGCACGGCCTTCACCGTCACGGTGGATCATATCGAATCCGGGACGGGGGTTTCCGCCCAAGCGCGCGCTCGCACGGTCCGAGCACTGGCCGACCCTGATTGCCTGCCAGGGGCGCTGCGTCGCCCTGGCCATGTGTTCCCCTTACGCGCACGTGAAGGCGGCGTGCTGATTCGGGCAGGTCACACCGAGGCGGCCGTCGATCTGTTGAGATTGGCCGGCCGGACTCCGGTTGGCGTAATCAGCGAGCTCGTGGATGAAAGCGGAGAAATGCTGCGGGGTGTC
>DATFCF010000604.1:0-4198 GCA_035253445.1 Mycobacterium sp. | reverse complement strand
TCGGGCCGGCCCTGCTCCACGTCTCGCGCGGCCACGATGGCGCCGGAGCTCGCGGCCCAGCTGCGGATCAGTTCGCGTACGGCAAACTGCTCCGCGGCGATGGTCCCCGGGGGTGATACCGACACCGTGACTCCTAGCGTTTGGGTGAGAAAAGCGTGCTTCTCACTAGAACGTGTTCTAATAGTGCCAGCGTTCGACCGTCAAGTCGAACGTCGTTACAGCAGGACACATCGGTGTCGTAACGGGCGCGGAGGTGAGCAATTAGAGATCGGCATGCGTATCGTTTTCACCGAGAGCGCAAGATGAAGGAGCTGCCTGCCGCATGTCCGCGACGTCGATGCCAGCACACACCAACCCGCCTTCCGGGTCAGACTCGCGACCGCGCCAGGTGATGAACGTGGCCGTACTCACCGAGTCCGAACTCGGTTCCGAAGCCCAGCGTGAGCGCCGCAAGCGCATTCTCGACGCCACCCTGGCCATCGCGTCAAAGGGCGGCTACGAGGCAGTTCAGATGCGCGCAGTCGCCGAACGCGCCGACGTGGCGGTCGGCACGCTGTACCGCTACTTCCCGTCGAAGGTGCACCTGCTCGTATCCGCTCTCGGCAGGGAGTTCGAGCGCATCGACGCCAAAACCGACCGCGCATCGCTGGCCGGCGGCACCCCGTACCAGCGGCTGAACCTGATGGTCGGCAAGCTCAACCGGGCCATGCAGCGCAATCCGCTGCTGACCGAGGCCATGACCCGCGCATTCGTGTTCGCCGACGCCTCGGCTGCCGGTGAGGTTGATCACGTCGGCAAGCTGATGGATTCGATGTTCGCCCGCGCGATGAGTGACGGCGAGCCGACCGAGGACCAGTACCACATCGCCCGGGTGATCTCGGATGTGTGGTTGTCCAACCTGCTGGCCTGGCTTACCCGGCGGGCCTCGGCGACCGACGTCAGCAAGCGTCTGGATCTCGCCGTGCGGCTTCTGATCGGGGACGGGGAGCACCCTAAGATCTGACCGGTGGGATTACCGGCTGATCTGACAAGAGCGCTCACCTCGGCCGCACAGACGCCGCGGCTGCTCGTCACCTCCGACTTCGACGGCACACTTGCCCCGATCGTCAACAACCCAGCCGATGCCCGGCCGCTCGCCGATGCCGCCGCCGCGCTCGCCGACCTGGCCGACCTCCCGTCGACCGCCACCGCGTTGATCTCGGGACGCGCGCTGGACACCCTGCGCTCGCTGTCGTCCATGCCCGATTCCGTTCACCTGGTCGGCAGCCACGGCGCCGAGTTCGCCTCCGGCTTCTCCCACGACATCGACGAATCGCTGTTGCGCACGATCTTCGACACGCTGACCGCGATCGCGGCCGAGCGGCAAGGAGTCACCGTCGAACGCAAACCGGCCAGCGTCGCGCTGCACGTCCGCAATGCCGGTCCCGCGGATGCCGAGGCCGCGCTGAACCAGGCGCGCGATGCGTCGCGGTCGTGGGACGCCGAGCTGACCGAGGGCAAGGCCGTCCTGGAGTTCGCGGTGATCTCGACGGACAAGGGCGAGGCGGTCGACATCCTGCGCAACCAACACGACGCCTCTGCGGTGGTGTTCTTCGGCGACGACGTCACCGACGAGAAAGCGTTCCGCCGGTTGCGCGACTCCGACGTCGGCGTCAAGGTCGGCCCGGGCGACACGCTGGCCCGCTACCGGATCGACTCCCCCGAGGACGTCGCCGCCGCACTGGAATTCCTGCTCGAGGCCCGTGCTCAGCGCTGACGAGCTGGCGGCGCGAACCGCACGGGCGGTGGCTTCGGCGACCGCCGCAGGCCGCGACCTCGGACTCGACGTAACGGATGCGCGGGTGCTGTACGACGTGTTCTCCGTCATCGTGCATCTGGCGCCATCGCCGGTCGTGGTGCGCGTGCCGACCGTTCTGCCGCCATCGTACTCGCGGGCGCCCCTTGCGCAGACGGCACAGCAGCGGGCGGAGCTGGCCGTGGCCGGTTGGCTTGCCGACCGCGGCCATCCGGTGGTGCCGCCCAGTCCACTCATCGCCCGCGAACCCGTTCGGCGAGACGGCTTTTCGATGACGTTCTGGCAGTTCGTCGAACAGGTCCCAGACGCCGAACCGGACATCCGAACGCGCATCGAACAGACCGCGCGGCTGCACGCCGCACTGCGCGACTACGACGGCGGTGGGCTCGGGTTCTGGGCGCCTTTCGG
Organism: Mycobacterium sp.; assembly: GCA_035253445.1. GTDB lineage: Bacteria > Actinomycetota > Actinomycetes > Mycobacteriales > Mycobacteriaceae > Mycobacterium. Next base: position 1,995 of record DATFCF010000604.1, on the reverse strand, counting down.
CACGTACATACCCGAGGGGCTGGCCGAGTTGAAGCGAAGGCCCGATCTGCTTGCGGCAGCCGATCTCTGAACCGGCGCGGACGTCCAACCCCATTCACGGGGACGCGCCGTATCACAACATCATCGCCACACCCGACGGCGAACTGTGGTCCGACTTCGAACTCGTCACGCTGGGTGCGGTCGAATCCGATCTCGCGATGGTCGGCCCCGAAGGCATCGCTATCTATGACGCGGCCGCCGTCGCGCTGGGGCTGCGCAAGCTCGACGAGCGCGTGCTGCGAGTAACGGAAGCGGCCGGGTGGCTCGCCATGATCGCCGCGCTGGCGATGGCGCCGGCGCTGCCGATGCTCGTCGAAGCCGTGAAACCGATGGTCGACCTGTGGCGAGACACCCCGCCGGTGACCGAACTCTAGGCGGGCGGGCCCGACGTTCGTCCCCGCACCACCTCGGTGTCGAGCACGTCGATCACCGGCAACCCGTCGCGTGGCGGGTTGTGCAATAGCCGGCCGGCCCGTCGACCCTTCTCCATGCTGGGTTGCACCACGGTGGTCAGGCCGCGTCGCAACGCCTCCGGTACGCCGTCGAATCCGGTGACCGTCATCTGGCCGGGCACGTAAATGCCGCGCGCCCGTAGGTAATCCATCGCCGAAAGCGCGAGCACATCGGCTGTGCACATCAGCGCGGTGAGGTGGGGATTGGCGTCGAGCGCCACCTCGGCGGCCGCCCCGCCCGAGGTGGGCAGGTGCTCGTAGCTCTCCACCACCGTCAACGCCGACAGATCCAGCCCCGCCGCGGTCATCGCATCGTAGACGCCGTGGATGCGCTCACGCTGGACATGAAAGTGCGGGGTCTGCACGCGCTCGGGATCGGCCACGGCGGGCCGCGGTCCGCCATGCGGCCAGTCGCGTCCCAGCCGCATGGTCAGCAGCCCGATCTCGCGATGACCAAGTCCCACAACATATTCGGCGAGCTGTCGCATGGCGTCGCGGTCGTCGATGCAGATCCGGGAGGTGCCGGGCACGTCCTTGGGCTGGTCGACGACGACCACCGGCAGTTGACGCTGCTGCACGACGCTCAGATACGGGTCGTCATCGGAGGCGGAGTACACCACGAATCCGTCGACACCCGCGGCGAGCACCGCCGCCGAACCGTCGCTGACGCTGCGGTTCGGCCCGATCGCCACCAGCAGCAGCCCCTGGCCGGCCTCCTCGCACGACTCTGCCAGCCCGGCGACGAAATCGAGCGCGGCCGGATCGGAGAATGAGTAGTTGAGCGGTTCGGTGATCATCAGCCCGACGGCGCCGGCCTTGCGGGTGCGCAGCGACCGCGCGACGGGGTCCGGTCCTGGGTAACCCAGCCGCTTGGCGGTATCGAGCACGCGTTCGCGCAGATCCGCCGACAGTTGGTCGGGGCGGTTGTAGGCGTTGGAAATCGTGGTTCGCGAGACCTTCAGCTCGGCCGCCAACGAAGCCAGGGTCGCCCGCCGCCTGGGCGTGGGACTCCTGGACATGCTCTGTGAGGTTAGTGGATCGATTTGGTATCGCCTGGATTCCGTGCGCTAGAGTTATTGGTAACGGTTTTCATTTGTATTAGGAGTTGTGCATGCGTGCGATCAAGTTAACCGCCGGGGCGGCCGCTGTAGCGGTAATGGTCGGCGCGTGCGCCCAGCACGACGAGGCCGAACCGAATCACCACGACGGCGCCGCCGCGAGCGTCGTCGCCTCCACCGACGTCTGGGGCAGCGTGGCCAGCGCTGTCGCCGGTGACCATGCGGCGGTGAAGTCGATCGTGACCAGCACCGTCGAGGACCCGCACTCGTTCGAGGCCAGCCCGTCCGACGCGGCCGAGATCGCCGACGCGTCCCTGGTCGTCTTCAACGGCGGCGGCTATGACCACTGGGTCGACGACGTGCTGGCCAACCACCCCGACGTCGTGAACGTCGACGCGTACTCCCTGCTGGAAAAGCCGGAGCAGCCCGCCAACGAACATGTCTTC
>DATFCF010000603.1:0-6727 GCA_035253445.1 Mycobacterium sp. | reverse complement strand
CCAAGGGATTGGCCGTGACGATCACCAGATAGGTGCCGAAGGTGGCCACGTAGTTGTATAACTCACCGGTGCGCGGCTTGCCGTCGACCGCCGTCTGCAGGACGCGATGGGTGCCGCTGGTGTGCACACCGTCGATCTGCGGCGCCTCGACCACCTCGACGAGTCCACGCACCCCGCCGCCTGCGAACCCCACCTTCTGGCAATTGGGTGCGGGGTCGTTGACCGGCACCGCCTCCGACGTTTCGAGCGCGATGGCGATGAAGCGGTTGCCCTCGCCCTCGGCCGTCGTGGCGGCCATGTTGCCCTTGGCCCCTGCAGGCACAACCTGCTGGGCGGCGAACTTCGCGCAGTCGGCGGGCTCGAACTTCATTCCCGGCGGCAGGGCCTGCGGTCCGAGCAGACGTGGGTCGATGCCCGTCGGCCCGACATCGGTCACCTGGAACGGCGGCCCGAAGCTCGACCGCAGGTTCTTCACGTTGGCGATGTCGGCGTGTGAGAGGTCCGCCTCGGCCGACTGGCCACATGCGGCGAGCAAGCCGGCGCACGCGACGGCGAGCATCGCGTGCCGGCGGGCCGCAGCGCTGGACGCACTCCCCTCGCGAGCGGTGGGCCCACCCGCCCGAAAGGCAGGGGGACGACCGGGGGTATGACGCAGGGTCAACATCGCCGCCAATGTACCCGTACGTCGCGGCTCAACTCCGTAACGCCGACACCGTTTTCACCAAGAGTTCGCGGGCGAAATCCTGTCCGAGTGGAGGATTCGGTGATCCCGGATCGGTGACCACGGTGATGAACGCGACGTACTCACCGAGGTATGCGATGAACGTGTCTGAGTGTGAATGAGTCTCCGTGCCACCCTCGACGACGGTCGTGGTCGCGGTGGACAGTCCCACCGTCGCGACACCCTCGACGGGCGGCGCGGCCACGAACGTGACGGTGCCGCTCGTATGCCCGGCCGACAACGTCCAGTGCCCACAATCGGCGAGCAATGCCGGATCGAGATCGGCCGGCGCCGGCGGCGAGCCGGTCACCACGGCGTAGACGATGCCCCCGCTGCCCGACCCCGACCAGCCCCGCGTCACCGCGCCGTCGACCACCGGATCGGCCAACGCGCCGCACTGCGGCGGCTGCGCCGTCCACCCTGGGCCGAAGCCCCACATGGCCGCGGGCGCGGTCCGATCGGCGAGGTCGGCCAGTTCGTAGCCGGCAGGCATGTCGCTTCGCACCCTCGCGATGTTCGCCGGCTTCACCTCCACCGAAGCGCTCGACGGCACCGTCGAGGTGGCAGAGGACGACGGGCCGGAGGACTGGCCGCAACCCGCCACGCAGACCGCAACGCAGACCGTCACGACGATCGACGCGAACAGGCGCACGCGGTGTTGATACCACAGAGAACGCTTCGTGGAATCAAATTGCGGTACCACCAGTTTCACTATTCGGGCAGTCGGTATCCGCCAGCGGAAGCTGTGGCCGGAGGGAACGACGTGGAAGGCACCACAAATGAATAGATTCACTTTTGCCATGATCGCGGGGGGAGCATTCATCGCGCTGGCGCTTGGATTTCCTGCCGGCGCGCAAGCCGCACCGTCGGGCATCGGATCGGCGCAAGACACCGTCAACGAGTTGGAGAACAACGGCTTCAAGGTCGTGCTGAACAAAGTCGGGACCGCCCCGCTCGACCTCTGCACGGTGGATTCCGTGCGCCCTGGCGAGACAGTGACGCACGCCGTCAAAGCGGGCAACGAGGTTGTCAGCCGGGTTGTCTATCAAACGGTGTATCTGACCGCCAAGTGTTGATCAGGCGGCGTCCTGGTCTTCTGCCTCCGGCGAGGCGGACTCGCGAGGCGCGTCGTCGCTAGGCGCGTCGTCGCTAGGCGCGTCGTCGTTCGGCGTGTCGGGCTGATCGTCGGTCGGCGAATCCGGCGGCGTCGCAGGCGGATCGAATTGGATGGGGCCGCGCACCTGGGGTCGCTCGGGTTGCGTCGCCGCCGGTTTGTCGTTCAGGTTCGGTGTGGTGGCCTCGGTGCGTTCCTGCGTCGTGTCGTCCAACTCGACGGCCTGAGGTTCGTCGTTGTCGTCTGCGGCCGGCTCAGGGTCGGGCTCCGGTTCTGCGGGCTCCTCGCCCGCCAGCGACTGACTCTCTGGCGCAACGGATTCCGCGTCGTCGCCCTCGACCGCTTCGGTCTGCGCCGACAGTGCCGATACGGCCGTCGTACTCAGCGCCGACGGAGGCTCGGGCAGCGGCGGACCGCCAACGCCGTACGGACCGGCCGGAGTGGTACCCAGGGGCCGCCCGAGGCCCATCTCCTGCGACGCGTCATCGATGGCGACCGGTATGGCGGCCAACAGGTTCAGCGCCAACGCGATCGGGTTCCCGATGGGCATGAGGCTCCCTGCCGTCGGCACTCCGGGATTGACCCCTCGCAGATAAGCATCCTCGACGGCGACGCGCGTCATCGTGTCGAGGAACCGGACGATGGGGCTTGGCACCCCGAGTTGCTCGAGGGGCATCAGGATCGGCAGTGTCCTTGCGGGAAACAGGTAATAGGTGGTGTCGCCGAGCCGGCCCTGGTACTGGGCCTCGGTGAGGGGGCGGTTGACCGTGTCACCGTGCAGGTAGTAGTAGGCGGCCAGCGAGTTGATCGTGGCCAACAGATTCAACAGCCGATAGGGCGCGTCGCCGCCGAAAAAGTCGTACTGCTGCGCGACGTCGACAGTGGGATAGGCGTACGTGTCGTCGGTCGGATCCTCCGGAGTGCCGCCGTCGTCGACCACCTCACTGTCGGTCGACGTGGCGCCGTAGAAGGTGATCCCCAAGAACGGAATGGATGGAAGTCCGAAGCCGCGCATCAGGATGCCACCGTTGCCACGCATGGCATTTGAGACCAGGAAGAACGACGCCATGTCACCCGGCACGTAGTTGTCGACCAAGTCCCGCTTCACCAGTGAGGCCACGACCGCGCTCTCTGAAAAGCTGAACACCACGATGTCGTCGCCCGATGGCGGCGGGTACTCCGATCCGACTGCCGGATCGACGGCGGGATCGTCGTTGAAGACGCAGCCGGTGCCCTCCAGGCAGTTGTGGAGGTTCTCTCGCCCCTCTGCCACCGTCTGGTCAAAGAGCTTCGAGCCGAACACCGGGAAGAACTCCGCGGGGTAAGCGACCGCCACCGCATTGTCGACCGGTCCGGCGGTGCCCGCATCCGCGGCCGCAGGCGAATTGATGTAGCTGTCGACCGCGTTGTTCAGGTATGCCGTCACGAACGCGGGCGAATCCTTCGGCCCCATCAGCGGATGATCTGCTCCGCCCAAGATCAGCGCGGTGGCCGCCTGCAGCGCAACGGCCGTCGTCATGGTCCACGCCATCGCGAGCCCGACGACCCCGAGCAGCGCCACAAATCCCACAACCAGCGAACGTGCAACCAGCCGCATGGTCAATACCCCTCTATCAGAGAACGGCATAACGTTGGAATCGCCCAATACCGCCGGCGACCGCCACGAGTTACGGCGCACCTTCGCTGAAGCAGCAGCACAGCTGGATTTTGCTCCTCTGATGGCGAAGAGATAGCCGATTCCGCATGGAACCGCGAAAGATGTTTGCCACATCAAGCATTTTCCATTGCCACGGCAATGAGACCGGGGCGCAGCAATCCCGTTCCGGCGACGCTGCGCGTCCTCCGGCGGATCAAGAGGCATGCCGGGCATCGACAACGAAACGCCACGCCACGTCGCGGTTCCCGTGCGTCCGGAGTTTGCCAACCGTAGGCTACGGCGCAGATTCCAATGGACGGGAGACCACATGACAACGTCACGCAGCGCCGGCGCTATCGCCACCGCGGCCATAGCGCTCGGCCTGGGCCTGGCGGGCTGCGGATCGGATACCAAATCCGAGCCGTCGGCGGCGAAGGAGACGACCAGCGCGACGTCGACCTCAACCAGCGAAGCGGCGCCGACGACTTCGGCGCAGGCCTCGGGACCGAACTACACGATCGTCGACTACATCCGCGACAACGACATCATCGAAGCCGCGGTCCATCGGGGCGATCCCGGGTCGCCCAACATCGACTTGCCCACCCCGCCCGGTTGGCGGGACGCCGGCAAAAGCACACCCGAATGGGCTTACGGCGCAATCATTTTCACTGAACCCGCGATGGCACAGGACCCGCCCAGCATCATCGCCCTGGTGTCGAAGCTCACCGGCAACGTCGAACCGGCGAAGATTCTCGAGTTCGCCTCGGGTGAGATCAGGAACCTGCCCGGCTACGAGGGTGCTTCCGCGGGCAGCCCGACCACGCTCGGCGGATTTGACGCAACCCAGGTGGGCGGCACATATACCAAGGACGGCGTCAAGCGGGTCATCGCCCAGAAGACCGTGGTGATCCCGGGGCAGGACGGGCTGTATGTGCTCCAGGTCAACGCCGACGGTCGCGAGGACCAGTTGGGCCCGCTGATGGATGCCACGACGGTCATCGACGAACAGACCAAGATCACTCCCTGATCTATTGACGCTAGCGACGACCGGAACGCCGAATTGCTGCCCGTTCCGGTCGTCGAACGTGCACGAAGCCAACCGGATTTCGGTAGTCTGCGCTGCAACTTCGTCAGGCCAGCAGCAAATGCTTCAGGAACGGGGTGCGACCCGATGACTGCCATGCCACCTCCGGATCCCGACGAACCACCGCCACCGCAGCGCGGCTTCACCCGGGAAGAACGCGGCCGCGACGTGAGCGAGGTGCAGGCCGAAGCCGAAGCCGAAACGTCGGTGCCCAAGAGGGCGCTCAAGTTCATGAGTCCGCGCTTCGTGTTGTCGCAGGCCGACGGCTACCCGGTGGTGATCAAGCAGTTTCTCCAGTTCTGCCTGGTCCTCGTCTATCCGGCCGTCGTGTTCGCCGCACTCTTCGGGTTGGCGGTGTACTACGTCGTCCTGCTGCCTGGGTATTACATCCTTCTCGCGGTGTTCTGGGTGCTGTTCTGGCCGCTGCGGATGCGACAGAAGAAAAAGAATCCCGACGAGTACGAGGCCTACAGGAAGAACTACTGGAAAAAGTTGAAGTAGTGGGCCTCTTCAGGCGGTCAAGCGGCGCCCAGGTGGCCGTGATACCCGAGGTGGTGTCCCCGCGGCAGACGGTGCAGGCCACCGTCACCACCGACAAGGCGATCGATAGGGTCACCTCGGCGACCCTGGAGTGGGGGTACACCAACTTCTACCGCTATCGGTGGGCCGGGCGCGCCGATGCAGCGGCCGTCGGGGCCAACGATTCCATCCTGCTGATGGGCGAAGTCGGCACCGATGCCGGCAGCGAGAAGAACACCGAGGACTGGGTCGGCGTGACAACGGTTGACCTGCCCGTCACCGGCGGTCAATTCGCCGGTGGCTCTTCGTCTTTCACAGTCCCGTCCTGGGCACCGGGTTCGTCGGAGTTGATCGCCAGGTGGTCGGCCCGAGTGACCATCGAGCGCGGTGGCCGCGACGTGGAGACCCGCGGCGATTTCTCCGTCGTCATCGGCGCGGGCGATGTCGAGGTCACCGATGCTCCTGCGGAGCGAATGTCCGGCGATGACGAAACCAGCATCGACATCGTGTTGCCGGCTGTGGTGTACCGAGCGGGTCAGACGATCAACGGTCACGTCGTGCTCACGCCGCACGCCGACATGTCCGACGGCGAACTCAGCATCTATTGGGGTCACCGCCGCACCTCCCATCCGCTTGTCCGCACGCCGGCGATCGCCGGTGGGACGAAGTCGGGACCAACGATCAAGCTCGGCAAGGGAATAACGTTGCGCATCCGCGCACCGGTGACGGTGCCGTTCGCGGTCCCACTGCCCGAGGACGCACCACCAACCGCGCAGGCAGTTCACTCATCCCTGGGGTGGTTCCTGGAGGCGACGCTGAGCTATTCGAAATGGACCCAGGGCATCGAGCAGGTGCGCCTGCCGATCGTGGTCGTCAACGCGCCGTAGGCGTCACGCCCGAGACACCGCCGAGGCCGCCGCCACCTGCTCGGCGGTCGGGCGCACACCGGTGTAGCGCTCGAACTGCTCGGCGGCCTGCAGCGCGATCACCTCGGCGCCGGTGATCACCTTGACGCCCGCCGCGCGCGCGGACTTGATCAGCGGGGTGTCCGACGGCATCGCCACGACGTCGAAGACGACGTATGCCATGGCAATTGTCTCGTCGTCGAATGCCTGGTCTTTCTCCTCCGGACCACCGGCCATCCCGATCGGGGTGACGTTGACGATCACCGGCGCCCGGAGGGTTCCGACTTCGGGCGCGTATTCATAGCCCAGCCGATTGGCCAGCGCCCGCCCCGTCTCGGCGTTGCGCGCCACGATGAAGCCGGTGTGAAATCCGTTGCCCTGGAACGCGGAAGCCACGGCGCTGGCCATACCGCCACTGCCGCGGATGATCACGGCGTCGTCAGGATCCAACCCGTTCTTGTCGATAAGTCGTTGGACGGCAATGTAATCGGTGTTCGAAGCGGTGAGCCGCCCGTCATCGTTGACGATGGTGTTGACGGAATGGATGGCCCGCGCGGACGGCTCGATCTCGTCGACAAGCGCAATCACGTCCTCCTTGAACGGCATTGAGACCGAACAACCCCGGATGCCGAGGGCGCGCACCCCGCCGATGGCGGCGACGATGTCGGTGGTCGTGAACGCCTTGTAGATGAAATCCAGCCCCAGTTCGTCGTACAGATAGTTATGGAACCGGGTCCCGATATTGCTG
>DATFCF010000602.1:0-6868 GCA_035253445.1 Mycobacterium sp. | reverse complement strand
GCCCCGGGTGAATGCCTCCACCACCCAGTCGATCTCTGCACCGGACAATTCTCGGCCGTCCCGCTTGGCGGCGATGATCGACGACGCGTCATGCATGGCTGATTCTTCCCTTCTCCTCCGGACCGAACGCGTCCGGCAGCAGCTGTTCCAGTGGGCGCACGCCGGCCCGGTGGTCGACGAGCAGTCCGGGGCCGCCGTGCTCGAAGAGAATCTGCCGGCAGCGTCCGCACGGCATGAGTATGTCGCCACTCGCGTCACAGCAGGTGAAGGCGATTAATCGCCCGCCGCCGCTCGCAAACAAGTTACCGACCAGTACACACTCGGCGCAGAGCCCCAACCCGTATGAGACATTTTCCACATTGCATCCGACGACGATTCGCCCATCGTCCACCAGCGCCGCCGATCCCACCGCGAACCCGGAGTAGGGCGCGTAGGCCCTCCCCATCACCTCATGCGCGTTGGCGCGCAACAGTTTCCAATCGATCTCGACCATGGTTACCCATCCAATCACGGTGGCTGAATGGATGCAGAGAATCGCCCGGGACGGCCCGATCCGTATTGGAGAGGCAAACCTAAGTTCATTTGCAGGGGCGGTACGAACCCCGACTCGAATTAGTTCCCCCGTTTCCGTTGGGTTTAGAGTTCAGAGAAGTCGGTTCAGGATCACGTCGGGTCCCCAGTTGTGGTATGTCCGCAACGCTGCGCAGACTCGACACGTCCACCAATGACGTTGGAGGCACAGCACTCGATGAGTACTACGACTGAAGCCGCTCCGGCCAAGGAGCGCACACGGTCGCTTTACCGGGGCGACCCCGGAATGTGGTCCTGGGTATTGCACCGGATCACAGGCGTGATGACGTTCTTCTTCCTATTCGTGCACGTGCTGGATACCGCGCTGGTGCGTGTGAATCCCGACACGTACGACAGTGTCATCGAGACCTACAAGAACCCGATCGTCGGGCTCATGGAGCTCGCTCTCGTCGCCGCGGTGCTGTACCACGCACTGAACGGCGTCCGGGTGATGCTGGTGGACTTCTGGTCCAAGGGACCGCAGTACCAGCGCCTGATGCTCTGGGTAATCCTCGCGATCTGGTTCCTGGTGATGATCCCGGGCGCAGGCCGCATCTTCTACAACATGTTTGCGGGGCACTGACATGACGACAGAAGCCAAGAGTCTCGGCAAGACCTACGACCGTCCCGCCAGCCTGGACAATCCGCGCTCTCCGCGCCGGACCTCGAAGAACAACTTCGAGCTGTACGCCTGGCTGTTCATGCGGTTCTCCGGTCTCGCACTGATCTTCCTGGTGCTCGGCCACCTCTTCATCATGCTGATGCTCGACGACGGCGTGCACCGCATCAACTTCGCGTTCGTCGCGGGCCGCTGGTCCAGCCCGTTCTGGCAGTTCTGGGACCTCACCATGCTGTGGCTTGCCCAGCTGCACGGCGGAAACGGACTCCGCACGGTCATCGCGGACTACTCCCGCAAGGACTCCACGCGCTTCTGGCTGACCACGATCCTCGTTCTCTCGATGATCCTGATCATGGGCCTCGGCACGTACGTCATCTTCACCTTCGACCCCAATATCTCGGCGAGCTAGGGGAGCACAGACTTCATGCAGGAACACCGTTATGACGTGGTCATCGTCGGTGCCGGCGGCGCCGGCATGCGCGCAGCGATCGAGGCCGGTCCCCGCGCCCGCACCGCCGTACTGACCAAGCTCTACCCCACCCGCAGCCACACCGGCGCGGCCCAGGGCGGCATGTGCGCCGCGCTGGCGAACGTGGAGGAAGACAACTGGGAGTGGCACACCTTCGACACGGTCAAGGGCGGCGACTACCTCGCCGACCAGGACGCCGTCGAGATCATGTGTAAGGAAGCCATCGACGCGGTGCTCGACCTGGAAAAGATGGGGATGCCGTTCAACCGCACCCCCGAGGGCCGCATCGACCAGCGCCGCTTCGGCGGGCACACCCGCGACCACGGCAAGGCGGCGGTGCGCCGCTCCTGCTACGCCGCCGACCGCACCGGCCACATGATCCTGCAGACGCTGTACCAAAACTGCGTCAAGCATGACGTCGAGTTCTTCAACGAGTTCTACGCCCTCGACATCGCGATGACGGAAACCCCGAGTGGTCCGGTGGCCACCGGTGTCATCGCCTACGAGCTGGCCACCGGCGACATCCACGTCTTCCACGCCAAGGCGATCGTGTTCGCCACCGGCGGCTCTGGCCGGATGTACAAGACCACCTCCAACGCCCACACCCTGACCGGCGACGGCCTCGGCATCGTGTTCCGCAAGGGACTTCCGTTGGAGGACATGGAGTTTCACCAGTTCCACCCGACGGGCCTTGCCGGGCTCGGCATCCTGATCTCCGAGGCGGTTCGCGGTGAGGGCGGCCGGCTGCTCAACGGCGACGGTGAGCGCTTCATGGAGCGCTACGCGCCGACGATCGTCGACCTGGCTCCCCGCGACATCGTCGCCCGGTCGATGGTCCTCGAGGTGCTCGAAGGCCGAGGTGCAGGCCCGAACAAGGACTACGTCTACATCGACGTGCGCCACCTCGGCGCGGACGTGCTCGAGGCCAAGCTGCCCGATATCACCGAGTTCGCCCGCACGTACCTGGGTGTCGACCCGGTCAAGGAACTGGTGCCGGTCTACCCGACCTGCCACTACGTGATGGGTGGCATCCCCACCACCGTCAACGGGCAGGTGCTGCGCGACAACACCACCGTGGTGCCCGGCTTGTACGCGGCCGGCGAGTGCGCGTGTGTGTCGGTGCACGGCGCCAACCGCCTTGGCACCAACTCGCTGCTGGACATCAACGTGTTCGGCCGTCGTGCAGGCATCGCCGCGGCGAACTACGCGCTGGGTCACGACCATGTCGACCTGCCGGCGGACCCCGCAGGGATGGTCGTGGGCTGGGTGGGCGACATCCTCTCCGAGCACGGCAACGAGCGCGTCGCCGACATCCGCGGCGCGCTGCAGCAGTCGATGGACAACAACGCCGCGGTGTTCCGTACCGAGGAAACGCTCAAGCAGGCGCTGACCGACCTCCACGCCCTCAAGGAGCGCTACACCCGAATCACGGTGCACGACAAGGGCAAGCGCTACAACAGCGACCTGCTCGAGGCGATCGAGCTCGGCTTCCTGCTCGAACTCGCCGAGGTGACGGTGGTTGGCGCGTTGAACCGCAAGGAGTCTCGCGGCGGGCACGCCCGTGAGGACTACCCCAACCGCGACGACACCAATTACATGCGCCACACCATGGCCTACAAGGAGGGCACCGATCTGCTGAGTGACGTCCGGCTGGACTACAAGCCGGTGGTGCAGACCCGCTACGAGCCGATGGAACGGAAGTACTGACATGAGCGCACCCACCATCGAAGCCCCGGAAGCCGGAGATTCGCCGCTGCCCCCCGTACCCGAGGGCGCGGTGATGGTGACGCTGAAGATCGCCCGCTTCAACCCTGAGGATCCGGACTCGACCGGCTGGCAGAGTTTCCGCGTCCCATGCCTGCCCACCGACCGGCTGCTGAACCTGCTGCACTACGTGAAGTGGTATCTGGACGGAACGCTGACTTTCCGCCGGTCCTGCGCACACGGGGTGTGCGGCTCCGACGCGATGCGGATCAACGGCGTCAACCGGCTGGCGTGCAAGGTGCTGATGCGGGACATGCTGCCGAAGAAGCCGGGCAAGCAGCTCACCATCACCATCGAGCCGATCCGCGGCCTGCCCGTCGAGAAGGACCTCGTGGTGGACATGGAGCCGTTCTTCGACGCCTTCCGCGCCGTCAAGCCGTACCTGATCACCAGCGGCAATCCGCCTACGCGGGAACGGATTCAGAGCCAGACCGACCGCGCCCGCTACGACGACACCACCAAGTGCATCCTGTGCGCGTGCTGCACCACGAGCTGCCCGATCTACTGGAGCGAGGGCAGCTACTTCGGCCCGGCCGCGATCGTCAACGCCCACCGGTTCATCTTCGACAGCCGCGACGAGGCCGCCGCCGAACGGCTGGACATCCTCAACGAGGTCGACGGCGTGTGGCGCTGCCGGACCACGTTCAACTGCACGGAGTCCTGCCCGCGCGGCATCCAGGTCACGCAGGCAATCCAGGAGGTCAAGCGCGCGCTGATGTTCGCGCGCTAGCGATTTCGGCGCGCTTACCGTCGCTCAGCGTGGATAACCGCGCCGAAATCACCAGACGACGAACACCGGGAATACCCGGAAGCCCCAGTAATCGATCCACGCCGGTGGATGGCCGCGCCATTCACCGCCCCAGTCGTTGCCACGCCATTCGTCGATCACCCACTCGTCATGGTCACCGTCGGGCTCCCATGGGTCGGCGTTCGCCGGGACGACACCGGCACCAACGGCGCCGCCGGCAAATACGGCTGCAATCGAGCCTTGGGCAACCAAATGCTTGAGGTTCAGCTGTGACTCCTCGTCTCCCCGACTCAACAGGAAACTGAGAAGACCAACCCCGAACGTCTGCCAAGTCTGGCCTGGACAGACTTGATCGATTTCACTTGGATATCGCCCGGTGGTCATGGCGCCGTTATCCGCGCTGTCACACATTTCGGGGCTGCCCCGTCTAACCGGTATGACACAGAAAACCCGCATCGAGCCCGTCCCGCCGCAGCGCGCATCGCTGCTGACCAAGATCTTCTACCGGGTGGCCAAGCGGCGGTTCGGCGAGGTGCCAGAACCGTTCGCGGTCGCCGCGCACCACCCGCGGCTGATGCTGGCCAACATCGTGCACGAGGGCATGCTGGGATCGGCGTCGAAGAAGCTGCCGAAGAACGTCCTCGAGCTAGCGGTGTTCTGGACGGCCCGCACCGTCGGGTGTTCGTGGTGCGTCGACTTCGGCGCGATGCTGCAGCGCCTCGACGGCCTCGACGTCGACAGGTTGAAGGACATCGACGGCTACGCGACGTCACCGCGCTACACCGAGGACGAACGCGCCGCGATCACCTATGCCGATGCCATGACGAAGGACCCGCACACCATCACCGACGAGCAGGTCGACGATCTGTGCCGCCGCTTCGGCGAGGACGGCGTGATCGAGCTGACCTATCAGATCGGGGTGGAGAACATGCGGGCACGGATGTACTCCGCGCTGGGCATCACCGAGCAGGGCTTCAATTCCGGTGACGCGTGCCGGGTTCCGTGGGCGACGGAGGGCGCAGCGGATCAGGGCGCAGCGGCGAAGCGGTGAACTTGTCGGGGTTGGCGATATCCCAGATAGCGCAGACCCTTCCATCGCGCACCGTCATCGCGGTCACCCGCGGCGTCATCGCCGGACGGCCCTCGCTGCCGGGGGCGCCGCGGGTGTAGCTGCCCAGCTGGCCGTTGACCATCGCCAGCTGGTTCGACTCCAGCCACCCCGGCCCGTAGCGGCGGGCCAGGCCGAACAGGAAGCGCGCCACCTTGTCCGGCCCGTGAATGACGCGCGCGGCCGTCGGCGCCTTGCGGTTGGAGTCGCCGGTGTACGTGACATCCGGGTGTAGAAGGCGCACAACGGTTTCCATGTCACCGGCGACGAGCGCCGCCATCAGCGCGCCAGCGACCTCGTTGTGGGTGTCGTCGCTCACCGGCGGCGGCGCGGCCGCCAACGCGCGACGCGCTCGGGACGCCAATTGGCGCGCCGATGCCGCACTGACGCCTAGCACGTCGGCGATCTCGGCGAACGGCACATCGAAACCGTCGTGCAGAACGAACGCGACCCGTTGATCGGGGTTGAGCCGCTCCAGCACCACCATCGCAGCGAATCGCGCGTCCTCGCCTGCAACCACTGCCGAGAGCGGATCGGAGCCGCCGAGCTCGGTGACGACGGGCTCTGGCAGCCATTCGCCGAAGTACGTTTCCCGCCGGTGCGCGGCCGAGCGCAGCCGGTCCAGGCTCAGCCGGCTGACCACGGTCGTCAGCCACGCCCGCAGATCGTTGATGACACCCGAGTCGCTGCGGTCCCACCGCAACCAGGCGTCCTGAACGACGTCCTCGGCATCGGCAACGGTGCCGGTGAGCCGGTAGGCGACGGCCAGCAGATGCGGTCGCAGCTCCTCGAACTCGTCGACTCGCGTACTCGCGGTCATCATTTGATTCTAGGCGGGGACAATTGCGACGCAATTCGTCGCAAAAAGGCCATCCTGGAACGATTTACGCGTTGGCCCTCCACCGTAACGACCGAAACCGTATATTGCGCGCATGGCAATCAAGGAACCTCCGGCGACCGCCGTCGGCGACAAGGGGCTGCAGGCAGGCGCCCTAGGCCTGGTCGGCAACATCGTCATCGGGCTGGCGGCGGTGGCGCCCGCGTACAGCCTGGCCGCCACGCTTGGCTACGTCGTGCTCGCGGTGGGCGAGAAAGCTCCGTCGATGTTCGTACTCGCGTTCATCCCGATGCTGCTGGTCGCGTTTGCCTACAAGGAGCTGTCGCAGGACACCCCCGATTGCGGCACCACCTTCACGTGGGGCACGAAAGCCTTCGGACCGTGGATCGGGTGGATCGGAGGCTGGGGCCTTGCCGTCTCGGCGATCATCGTGCTGGCCAACGTCGCCGAGATCGCCGCGATCTACCTGTTCTATTTCCTCGGCCTCGACGACCTCGCCGACAACCTGTTTGCCAAGGTCCTGCTCGGGTCGTTTTTCATCATCGCGATGACGCTGATCAGCGCACGCGGCATCGTGGTTTCCGAGCGGATGCAGAACGTGTTGATTGCCATTCAGTTCGGCGTGCTGATCATTGTCAGCATCATCGCGCTGGTCCGGGTGTTCGCCGGAAATGCGGGGGCGCAGGCGATCTCGCCGCAGCTGTCCTGGCTGTGGCCCAGCGGCCTTGACGTCTCGTCGATCGCCCAGGCCA
>DATFCF010000601.1:0-5216 GCA_035253445.1 Mycobacterium sp. | reverse complement strand
CCATCGCCCGTGCGCGCATGTCGATGGGCACGACCTCGGCGAGGTAGCTCTGCCGGGCCAGCCCCCAGACGGCGGTCGAAAATCCGGTCAGCACCGCGCCCAGCGCGAGCACCGCTGGCGTCCACGCCACCAGGGACAGCGCCACCCCGAGCGCGCCCACGGTCGATCCGGCGACGATCGACCTTCGCTCACCGAACCGTGCGACCACGCGGCCTGCGGGCAGGTCGCCGAGCACGCAACCCAGCCCGAGTAGCGCGACGATCACTCCGGCCACTGAAACCGAGCCACCGAGATCGCGGGCGAGCAATGCGATCACCGGCGCCCCGGCGCCCTGGCCGACTCCGAAGACGGCAGACGGGATGAAAACTGTTGTGACGAGCGGCTTGAGCGTTGAACGCGTCGTCATGCGCTCGATTCGGCCGCGGTCGGGGTGTAGCGGCTCGGACGGTGCGCCAGACCGTAGTGTCCCCGAAGCGTCGCGGCGGTGTAGCCGGTGCGGAACAGGCCGCGCTGCTGCAGGAGCGGGACGACGTGGTCGACGAAATCTTCGAGACCGCCGGGCAGGTACGGCGGCATCACGTTGAACCCGTCCGCGGCGCCTGCAACGAACCACTCGTGCAGGTTGTCGGCAATCTGCTCCGGCGTGCCTGCGAAAGTGCGGTGTCCGCGCCCGCCACCGAGCTTGGCGATCAGCTGCCGCACCGTGAGCGATTCGCTGGCAGCCAGATCCTTCACCAGTTGGTACCGGCTCTTGTTGCCCTGAATCTGTTCGATCGGCGGAAGCGGCGGCAGTGGTGCATCCAAGGCATGCGCGGTGAGGTCGACACCCAGCATCTCCGACAACTGGCGCAGCGAATACTCCGGTGAGATCAGATCGGTGAACTGCTGCTCCAGCTCCGTGGCCGCCGCTTCCGTCGAACCGATGAATGGCACGATCCCCGGAAGGCTCTTCACCTCGTCGGCGCTGCGGCCGAACTTGACCGCACGCGCCTTGACGTCGCGGTAGAACGCCACCCCCTCCGCGATCGACCGCTGCGCGGTGAAGATCGCCTCGGCATACCGGGCGGCGAAATCCTTTCCGCTTTCCGACGATCCAGCCTGCACCAGCAGCGGCCTGCCTTGCGGCGAGCGGGGTGAATTCAGAGGCCCGCGCACACGGAACTGATCGCCCGCGTGGTCGATGGTGTGTACCTTGGCTGGTTCCGCGAACACCCCGGTCACGGTGTCAAGGACGAGCGCATCGTCTTCCCAGCTATCCCACAACGCCGTTGCCACTTCGACGAACTCGGCCGCGCGCACGTAGCGTCCGCCGTGGTCGGGGATGTGGTCGAGGCCGAAGTTGGCGGCCTCGTCGGCGCCGGCGGACGTCACGATGTTCCAGCCGGCCCGCCCTCCGCTGATGTGGTCGAGCGAGGCGAAGCTGCGGGCGAGCAGGTAGGGCTCGTTGTAGCCGGTGGAGGCCGTCGCGATCAGGCCGATGTGCTCGGTCGCGGTCGCCATGGCCGTCAGCAGCGTGATCGGCTCGAAGATGCTCTGCGTGTTGTGCTTGATCCGTGGTCCCACCGCGAGCCCGTCGGCGAAGAACACCGAATCCAGCTTTCCGCGTTCGGCGATTCGCGCGAGATTCTGGAAGTGCTTGACGTCGCCGATGTTCCGCGCGTCCGTGCGCGGATGACGCCATGCGGCCTCGTGGTGGCCGACTCCCATGAGGAAGGCGTTGAGGTGAAGTTGCCGTGACATCTGCACCTATCTAGTTCGTTGTGCGCCAGCGCGAAAGCCGGCGCTCGATGGATTCGAGGATGGCGTTGAAGATGAGGCCGACCAGTGCGATCGCGACGATCCCTGCGTACATGTTGGGAATCTGGAAGTTCAACTGCGCGGCGGTGATCAGATAACCGAGTCCGGCCTTGCTGCCCACCATTTCGGCGGCGATCAGCACCAGGATGGACGATGCGGCGGCCATCCTCAGCCCGGTGAAGATGGACGGCACGGCTGCGGGCAGGATCACCTTCTGGAACAGCCGCAGCGCAGGAAGCCCAAGCGATTGCGCCGACTTGATCAGCAGCGGATCGACGGTGCGCACGCCGGTGATGGTGTTCAGCAGGATCGGGAAGCTCGACGCGTAGATGACCAGCGCGACCTTGGACGTCTCGCCGATCCCGAGGATCAGAATGAACACCGGCAGCAACGCCAACGCCGCGGTGTTGCGGAACAGCTCCAGAATCGGGTTGAGGAACTCGGCGACGGGTCGATACCACGCAATCGCGATACCGAGCGGAATCGTGGCGACGACGGCGATCGCGAAGCCGGTGAGCGCCCGCGTGAGACTGGCCGAAATATGTTCCCACAGTTGACCGTTGCCGGCCAGGGTGACGAATGTGTCTGCAACCTCGGTGAACGGCGGTAGGAAGACCTTGTCGACCAATCCGACGCGCGGCGCGACCTCCCACACCGCGAGGAACGCGATGATCGCGACCGCCGGCTTGAGAATCCGCCATGCCACCGCGCGAACTCGCCGGCTGATGACTGGAGGTGGCGGTTGCGCCTCGAAGGCCGTGGATACGGTATCCACGAGCGGGGGCGCTGCGATGATGGCGCTAGACATGGTGAACCTCCTCGCTGGTGGCGACGTCGGCGAGTTCTTGTGAGCGGGCCCGTTCCACCTCGTCGTGCAGCAGCGACCAAATGTGGTGACGCTGAGCGCGGAACCCCGCATCGGACCGGATGTCCTCGGCGCTTCGGTCGATCTCGACGTCGACGACCTTCTTGATCCGGCCCGGCCGCGAGGTGAGCACCGCAACGCGCTGGCCGAGGTAGATGGCCTCGTCGATACCGTGCGTGATGAACAGGATGGTTTTGCCGGTCGCCTTCCAGATCCGCAGCAGCTCGTCTTGCAGCGACTCCCTGGTCTGCGCGTCCAGCGCAGCGAACGGCTCGTCCATCAGCAGCACCTCGGGATCGAACGCGAGGCTGCGGGCGATGGCGACACGCTGCTTCATGCCGCCGGACAGCTCGTGCGGGAACCGGTCGGCGAAGCTCTGCAGACCGACCAGCTCGAGGTAGTGCTCGGCCCGTTCGCGGCGCACCGCGGCGGGCAGGCCCTTGGCCTCCAGCCCGAACTCGATGTTCTTCCGGGCAGTGCGCCAGGGCAGCAGCGCGTATTGCTGGAAGACGATCCCGCGGTCAAGGCCGGGTCCGTTGATAGGGTTGCCGTCCAACATGATTCGGCCTGACGACGGTGTGCTCAGCCCGCCGAGCAGGTCGAGCAGCGTCGACTTACCGCAGCCGCTTGGACCGACCAACACCAGGAATTCTCCCGCGGCAAGGTCGATGCTGATGTCTTCGATCGCGGTGAAGCTCGACTTCTGTCCCCGGATGGGGAAACGCTTGGTCACGTTCTCCAACTGGAGCTTGGGTACGGCGCTCATTTGCTCGCCAGCAGTTGTCCGTCGGGCCCGCTGCCTTCAGGGTAGGTGCCGTTGGCGTACGGGTTGAACTCGTTGGTGTACAAGTCTTTCGCCTTCAGCTCGCCGTCCTTGAGCTCACCTGCGCGCACCAACCAGTCGATCCAGGTCTGCAGCTCGCGCTCGGCGATGACGCCGCCCGCCACGGGGATGCCCGGGCTGCGCCAGTATTCGATGGTCTTGGTGTCCTCGTTGCGGCCGCGTTTGTTGATGATGTCGCTGAATCGGGCCACGACCTCGTCGCGCGGCGTCACCTGCGACCACCGAATGGCGCGGGCGGTGCCCTGCACGAAATCCTTTACGGCTTCCGGGTTGTTGGCGATGAAGTCGTCGCGCATCACATACGTTCCATAGCTGAACGCACCGAACAGCGATTTGTCGGTGAACAGCGGCCGGATGCCGCCGCGTTCGAGCGCGCTTTCTCGATGAATGCTCTGCAATGACGCGACGTCGATCTGGCCGGCGCGTAGCGCCTGCTCGGTGTTCACCGGCGGAACGACGGTCAGCGCGACGGTCTTGATTTCCTCGGGCGACAACCCTTGCTGGGCAAGCCACTCCCGCACGATGAACTCGTGGTGAGCACCCAGCGTGTTCATGCCGACTTTCTTGCCGATCAGGTCGCGGGCGGATTTGATCGGACTGTTCTCCAGCACGTAGTAGCCGGTGTATTCGCCTTCGTCGGCGCCGTACGAACTGATTACCGAGGTGATCGGCGCACCTGCGGCATTGAGCTTGACCACCGCCCCGTTGAACGCGGAGCCGAACTCGATGTCACCCGTTGCCGTCGACTGGATGTCCTGCGGGCCGCTGGTGGTGTCGCCGACCCATTCCAGCTTGACCTTCTGGAAGTAGCCGAGGTCTTCGGCCAGCTCTGGGGGGTAAACCTCGCCGCTCCACCCCTGGTAGCGCAGCACCGTCTTGCCGTCTGCGCTCCGAGCCGCTTCGCCGGACGAGCCACAAGCCGTCAACGACAGTGCGATCGTGATGGCGGCGGCGAGCGCCGACCTTCGAAGTGCACGTGGCGATTTCAGATGTCGCGCCATGGATTGGGCCCCTTGCGATATGTCTCGTTGGTAGCGGTCATCGTGGCAGCAAATCTGTGTCCGCTGAACCTTTAACATCGCTGGGAGTCGAACTGGCCCGCATTAAAGTACCGGCGAGTCAAACCCTCGTCCGCAATGTCATGGTGCGCCACTCTGAGTGAGATTCGTTGCCGTAGTGAGGGGTTGGTCTTGACCAAGACACTCGATCTGACAGCTGACGTCCTGGTGGTCGGTGGCGGACCCGCTGCCACCTGGGCGGCGCGCACGGCCGCGCGAGAAGGCGCCGATGTGGTGTTGGCGGACAAGGGCTACTGCGGCACCAGCGGCGCCACAGCGTCGGCAGGCACTGGAGTCTGGTATGTCGCCCCGGACCCCGTGCAGCGGGAGGCCGCGATCGCCAGCCGCGAGAAGCTCGGCGGCTACCTCGCCGATCGGCGGTGGGCGGTGCGGGTGCTCGACGAGACCTACGAGCGGCTGAACGAGCTGGCGGTGACGGCGCGCTTCCCGTTTCCCGTTGGTCCCGATGGGAAACAATTGCGCAACGGCTTGCAGGGGCCGGAGTACATGCGCCGCATGCGGATACTCGTGCGCCGCGCAGGCGTTCGAATACTCGACCACAGTCCCGTCACGGAACTGCTTGTCGACGCCGCGGGCGCGGTCGCGGGGGCGGTGGGATACCGGCGGCAGGAGCGGATTCAGTACCGGGTCA
>DATFCF010000600.1:0-10969 GCA_035253445.1 Mycobacterium sp. | reverse complement strand
CGAGTGGTGGTCCGCGCCCGGATGACATCGCTTACAGCGCGGCCGATGCCACGCAGGCGCTGATCGCGCTGTCGGCGAAGATGCGGATCGATCAGATCGAGCCACTGGATTCCATCGAGTCGATCACCGACGGTGCGTCGTCGCGGCGCAACCAGCTGCTGGTGGACCTGGGCTCCGAACTCAACCTCGGTGCCATCGACGGTGCGGCCGAGGCCGACCTGGCCGGGCTGAAGACACAGGTCACCAAGCTGGCCAGGACCTACAAGCCTTACGGCCCAGTGCTTTCCGACGCAGTCAACGACCAGTTGCGTACGGTGCTCGGCCCGTCCGGGAAGCGTCCGGCCTACATCGCCGAGCGGGTCAAGAAGGTCTGGGAACTCGGCGACGGCTGGGTTAAGCACGTCACGGTCGAGGTGGCGCTTGGCACCCGCGAGGGTTCAAGCGTTCGAGGCGGTGCGCTCGGCGGTCTGCACGACGGCGCCCTGGCCGATGTCACGACTGTCGACAAGGTCATCGATGCTGCGGTGGCAGCGGTTGGCGCCCGCCAGGGCGTGCAGGTTTCGCTACCGGCGGCGGCGGGTGGTGGCGGCGGCGTGGTGGATAGCGCCGCGCTGGGCGAGTTCGCCGAGCAGGTCACCGGCCGCAACGGTGTGCTGGCTTCTGCGGCCCGCCTGATCCTTGGTCAGCTGGGCTTAGAAAACCCAGTCAGCCCGCCGGAGGCGACCGACGCGGAGCTCATCGATCTGGTGACGGCCGAACTCGGTTCGGACTGGCCGCGATTGGTGGCTCCTGTCTTCGACGGCCGTAAGGCTGTGCTGTTCGACGACCGGTGGGCCAGCGCCCGTGAGGATCTCGCGAAGCTGTGGGTGCTCGAGGAGAGCGAGATCGACGCCGACTGGCCGCGCCTGTCGGAGCGGTTCGAGGGCGCCGGGCACGTCGTCGGCACGCAGGCAACCTGGTGGCAGGGCAAGGCTCTTGCGGCGGGGCGCAATATTCACGCCGCGCTCTATGGCCGCGCCGCCGCGGGTGCGGAGAACCCCGGCAAGGGTTGCTACAGCGACGAGATCGCGGTCGTCACCGGCGCGTCCAAGGGTTCGATCGCCGCGTCGGTGGTGTCTCAGCTGCTGGACGGTGGTGCGACCGTCATCGCGACGACGTCGAAGCTCGACGACGACCGGTTGGCGTTCTACCGCACCCTGTATCGCGACAGTGCCCGTTTCGGCGCCAAGCTGTGGGTGGTACCCGCGAACATGGCGTCCTACAACGACATTGACGCGCTGGTGTCCTGGGTGGGTAGCGAGCAGACCGAAAGCCTTGGGCCGCAATCGATTCACCTCAAGGATGCCCAGACGCCGACGCTGCTGTTCCCGTTCGCGGCACCGCGGGTGGCCGGCGATCTGTCGGATGCCGGATCGCGTTCCGAAATGGAGATGAAGGTGCTGCTGTGGGCCGTGCAGCGACTTATCGGCGGCCTGTCGCACATCGGTTCGGAGCGCGACATCGCGGCACGGCTGCACGTCGTGCTGCCCGGCTCGCCGAACCGCGGAATGTTCGGCGGTGACGGTGCTTACGGTGAGGCGAAATCCGCGCTCGACGCGGTGGTTTCACGGTGGAAGGCCGAGTCGTCGTGGGCGCAGCGAGTCTCGTTGGCGCACGCGCTGATCGGCTGGACCAAGGGCACCGGGCTGATGGGCCACAACGACGTCATCGTCGGTGCGGTCGAAGAAGCCGGCGTGACCACCTACACCACTGACGAGATGGCGAGCATGCTGCTGGGCCTGTGCGACATCGAGTCCAAGGTTGCGGCGGCGCACGAGCCGCTGCGGGTGGACCTGACCGGGGGATTGGCCGAGGTCGAACTCGACCTGGCCGAGCTGGCCGCCAAGGCCCGCGAGGAGATGACGTCAGAGGATGGGGCGGACGAGGCCGAGGAGGCCCACGGAACCGTCCGCGCGCTGCCATCGCCGCCGCGTGGTTACAAGGCGGCGCCGCCGCCGGCATGGGACGACCTCGATGTCGACCCGGCCGACCTCGTGGTGATCGTCGGTGGCGCCGAGATCGGGCCGTACGGTTCGTCGCGGACCCGCTTCGAGATGGAGGTCGACTCCGAGCTGTCGGCGGCAGGCGTACTCGAGCTGGCGTGGACCACCGGGCTGGTCAAGTGGGAAGACGATCCCACCCCGGGCTGGTACGACGCCGAGACGGGCGACCTGATCGACGAGGGCGAGCTGGTCGAGCGCTATCACGACGCGGTCGTCGAGCGCGTCGGCATCCGCGAGTTCGTCGACGACGGCGCGATCGATCCCGATCACGCGGCGCCCCTTCTCGTTTCGGTGTTCCTCGACAAGGACTTCACATTCGTGGTGTCGTCGGAGACCGACGCCCGCGCGTTCGTGCAGTTCGATCCCGAACACACTGTGGCCGTGCCGGTTCCGGACAGCGCCGACTGGCAGGTGACCCGGAAGGCGGGCACCGAGATTCGCGTGCCGCGCAAGGTGAAGCTGTCGCGGACCGTCGGCGCGCAGATCCCGACCGGTTTCGACCCGACCGTGTACGGCATCGGTCAGGACATGGCCACGTCGATCGACCGGGTGGCGCTGTGGAACATCGTGGCGACCGTCGACGCGTTCCTGTCCGCCGGGTTCACCCCCACCGAGCTGATGCGCTGGGTGCACCCGAGCCTGGTGGCCAGCACGCAGGGCACCGGCATGGGCGGGCTGACGTCGATGCAGACCATGTATCACGGCAACCTGCTCGGCCGGAACAAGCCGAACGACATCCTCCAGGAAGTCCTGCCGAATGTCTTTGCCGGACATGTGGTTCAGTCCTACATCGGCAGCTACGGCTCGATGATCCACCCGGTGGGTGCCTGCGCGACTGCGGCGATATCCGTCGAGGAGGGCGTCGACAAGATCCGGCTCGGCAAGGCCGAGTTCGTGGTGGCCGGCGGCTACGACGACCTGACGCTTGAAGCGATCATCGGATTCGGTGACATGGCGGCCACCGCCGACACCGAGACGATGCGCGCCAAGGGCATCAGCGACTCGAAGTTCTCCCGCGCCAACGACCGGCGTCGGCTCGGCTTCGTCGAGAGCCAGGGCGGCGGCACCATCCTTCTGGCCCGGGGCGACCTTGCCGTGAAGATGGGTCTGCCTGTGCTCGCGGTGGTGGCCTACGTGTCGTCGTTCGGCGACGGTGTGCACACGTCGATCCCGGCTCCGGGGCTCGGTGCGCTTGGCGCCGGCCGCGGCGGCAAGGATTCGCAGCTGGCACGTTCGCTGGCCAAACTCGGCGTCGGACCCGACGACATCGCCGTGGTGTCCAAGCACGACACCTCGACGCTGGCCAACGATCCGAACGAGACCGAGCTGCACGAACGGCTGGCGGACTCGCTGGGCCGGTCCGAGGGCGCACCGCTGTTCGTGGTGTCGCAGAAGAGCCTCACCGGCCACGCCAAGGGTGGCGCAGCGGCCTTCCAGATGATGGGGCTGTGCCAGATCCTGCGCGACGGCGTGATCCCGCCGAACCGCAGCCTGGACTGCGTCGACGACGAACTCGCCGGCGCCGCCCACTTGGTCTGGTTGCGCGACACGCTGCGGCTTGGCGAGAAGTTCCCGCTGAAGGCCGGGCTGGTCACCAGCCTCGGGTTCGGTCACGTGTCCGGCCTGGTCGCGCTGGTGCACCCGCAGGCATTCATCGCCGCGCTGTCAGCCGAGGAGCGACGGGCCTACAAGGAGCGCGCGGATGCTCGCGTGCTGGCCGGTCAGCGCAGGCTGGCGTCGGCGATCGCCGGTGGGCGGCCGCTGTACGAGAAGCCTGCCGACCGCAGGTTCAGCGGCGACGCGCCGGAGAAGCGCCAGGAGGCCGAAATGCTCCTCGACCCGACGGCGAGGCTCGGCGACGGCGACGTGTACGTGCGATGAGCACCTGCGCGAGCAGCGGTTGGCATGAGCTAGGTTTCTCGGCATGTCGATAGTCGGGGTGGGGATCGATCTGGTCTCCATCACCGACTTCGCCGAGCAGGTCGACCAGCCGGGCACGGTGTTCGCCGAGACGTTCACGCCAGGTGAGCGCCGTGACGCCGCCGACAAGAGTTCGTCGGCGGCCCGGCACCTGGCTGCGCGATGGGCCGCAAAGGAAGCGGTCATCAAGGCGTGGTCGGGCTCGCGGTTCTCCAAACGGCCGGTGCTGCCGGAAGGCATCCATCGCGACATCGAGGTCATCACCGACATGTGGGGCCGTCCGAAGGTTCGGCTCACCGGTGCGATCGCCGAGCACCTGAAGAATGTGACGATCCACCTGTCGCTGACCCATGAGGCCGACACCGCGGCGGCGGTCGCGATTCTCGAGGAGCGCTGAGGTTTCCCCGGCGAGCTGGGCCCACGCGCCAGCTGGGGAACGGAGAATCGCACACTTTCACGCGGCAGAGTGCGATTCTGCGTCAGCTCGCGCAGGAAACGACCCGCTAACCTCATCTCCATGAGTGACTTGGTGGAGCGGGTGCGTGAAGTGCTGCCGTCCGTGCGGCGCGATCTGGAAGACCTGGTGCGCATCGAGTCGGTGTGGGCCGACCCGACCCGCCGTCCCGAGGTGCAGCGCAGCGCGGAAGCCGTCGCAAAACTGCTGTCCGAAGCGGGGTTCGACGACGTGCAGATCGTCAGCGAAGGCGGCGCCCCGGCCGTCATCGCCCGCCACCCGGCGCCGTCGGGCGCACCGACCGTGCTGCTGTACGCCCATCACGATGTCCAGCCCGAGGGTGATCACACCCAGTGGCAGTCGCCGCCATTCGAACCGACGGAGCGCGACGGCCGCCTTTTCGGCCGCGGCACCGCCGACGACAAGGCAGGCATTGCAGCGCATTTGGCGGCTATTCGGGCGCACGGCGGCAAGCCGCCCGTCGGTGTCACGGTGTTCGTGGAAGGCGAGGAGGAATCGGGTTCGCCGTCGCTTTCCAAGCTGCTGGCCGCGCACCACGACACGCTGGCCTCGGATGTGATCGTCATCGCCGATTCGGACAACTGGAGCACCGCCGTGCCGTCGCTGACGGTGTCCCTGCGCGGACTGGCCGACTGCATTGTCGAGGTGGCCACGCTGGATCACGGCCTGCACTCCGGGATATGGGGCGGTGCGGTGCCCGATGCACTCAGCGCGCTGGTGCGCCTGCTAGCCAGCCTGCACGACGACGACGGCAACGTCGCGGTGACGGGTGTGCATGAAGGCACCGCGGCCGATGTCGACTTTCCGCCGGAGCGGGTCCGCGAGGAGGCGGGTCTGTTGGACGGGGTATCGGAGATCGGTTCCGGCTCAGTGCCGCAACGGCTTTGGGCCAAACCGTCGATCACCGTCATCGGCATCGACACCACGTCGATCGCGGCGTCGTCGAACACATTGATCCCACGGGCACGCGCGAAGGTCAGCATGCGCGTCGCGCCCGGCGGTGACCCACGTGAACACTTGGCGGCGTTGACGCGGCACCTCGAGCAGCATGCGCCGTGGGGCGCGCAGGTGACCGTCACGCCGGGCGACATGGGTCAGCCCTACGCGATCGACGCCAGCGGCCCGGTGTACGACGCCGCCCGCGCCGCCTTCCGGCAGGCCTGGGGCAACGAGCCTGTCGATACCGGTGTGGGTGGTTCGATCCCGTTCATCGCCGAGTTCGCCGCGGCCTTCCCGTCGGCCAAGATCTTGGTCACCGGCGTGGAAGACCCTGCGACACAAGCTCACAGCGTCAACGAGAGCCTGCACCTCGGTGTGCTGGAACGGGCGGCGACGGCCGAGGCGCTGCTGCTCGAGTATCTGGCCTCAGACCGACAGGTCACGTCGTAGCTTGGCGACGTGGCCGGTGGCCCGCACGTTGTATTGCGCCTCGGCGATCGTGCCCTTCTCGTCGACGACAAACGTGGAGCGGATGACGCCCTGAACGGTCTTGCCGTACATCGTCTTTTCGCCGTAGGCGCCCCACGCGGTCAGCACCTCGCGGTCCGGGTCGGACAGGAGCGGAAAGGTCAGCGCTTCCGCGTCACGGAACTTGGCCAGTTTGGCCGGTTTATCGGGGGAGATGCCGATGACGTCCAGCCCTGCGCCGTTGAGCTCGGAAAGGCTGTCACGGAAGTCGCAGGCCTGCTTGGTGCATCCCGGCGTCGAGGCGGCTGGGTAGAAGTACACGATGACTTTGCGGCCCTTGTAGTCAGACAGCTTGACCGTGTTGCCGTCGGCGTCGGGCAGGCCGAAGGCGGGGGCTGTGTCGCCCACCTCGAGTCGCGGGGTCTGTGGCATGCGTGGTCAGTCCTTCCCGTACGGCCGGTGCACGCAGGAGAGTGCGGGCTGATCTAGGGTAGTTCGGCAAGGCCGGCGACTTGGAGGGCACAGTGGCGGATCGAGATCCCGACACCATCAAGCAGGAGATCGATCAGGCTCGCGACCAGTTGGCGTCGACCGTCGATTCGCTCGCCGAGCGGGCTAATCCACGCAGGATCGCCGACGACCTCAAGGCGGGACTGACGCGATTTGTGAAGAAGCCGGCGGTGGCGGTCTCGCTGGCCGGTGTGGGTGCGGTGGTTGTTGTGCTCGTTGTCCGGCGGATCAGGCAGCGCTGAGCAGATCAGCGGCGACGGGCCGAGCGGAACCAGTCGGCCAAAGAGAAGGTGGGCGGGTTAGCGACCCGGCCGAGGCGGCTACAGCTGTAAACCGCGAGTGGTCGCTGCGCAGTTATCTCATCGGCTGCGTGCACGGTTGGTGCAGCCGACGAAATTGATGCGCCCATCTGCGACATCAGCTAAGTCCTCGTTTCGTATCGCCTACGGCTGGCCATGTCCCCGGGTGGGGAACGTCAGCTAACTGAACTCTAGCATCACCATCCGCTTCCTAGCAGCTTAGGACGGGAGCGAGTGTGGATGATCTTGTTTCCGCAACTATCTCTATTGCTGGGCTGCTGTCCGTGGCATGAGCAAGTTAGTAGCGGTTTCAGCACACTTCGAGCAGGTCAGGGTACGCGTCCTGGTTAATATTCACGCGTGCGTCAGCCGCAACTACGTGTGAGGATGGCGGCAGACGCCAGCATAACGATTTCATCGCTTTACTGGGCGTTGTGCCGCATGCGGAGTCAAACCGCGCGCGTTGGCCCCAATCGAGGCGAATTTCACGCTTGAGTGCGCCGTCAGGGTTTCGAACCCCGGACCCGCTGATTAAGAGTCAGCTGCTCTACCAACTGAGCTAACGGCGCGCGTGTGCGACAATAACAGGCCCCGCGGCACAGGGTGAAATCGCAAGCGCAAGCCACCGCAGGGGAGCGGCTCGGCCGTCGCGCCCCCAGTCAGACTTGCCCTTAGACTATTGCCAAGAATCATCAAATCTAAGATCCCTGGTTGCGAAGTGGAGCAAAAAATGTGGCAGGTCCGACGGGTGGCCCGTCCGCATGTTGGGCGCTCGTGGTTCGTGGCGGTGGCGCTGGTGCCCGCCATCGCGCTCGGGTTGTCCGGATGCAGCAACAACTCGGCTCCACCGGCGCCGCAGGTCATCACCGACAAGGGCACGCCCTTCGGGGACCTGCTTGTGCCCAAGCTCACCGCATCGGTGACCGATGGCGCCGTCGGCGTCAGCGTTGACTCGCCGGTCACGGTCAGTGCCGAGGATGGCGTGCTCGGTGCCGTGACGATGGTCAACGAGGACGGCGGTCCCGTCGCCGGGCGGCTCAGCCCCGACGGCCTGACCTGGGCCACCACCGATCCGCTCGGCTATAACGAGCGCTACACGTTGACCGCGCAATCACTGGGCCTCGGTGGCGCCACCAGCCAGCAGATGACGTTCGAGACCCACTCGCCGGAAAACCTGACGATGCCGTACGTGCTGCCCAACGACGGCGAGGTTGTCGGCGTCGGTCAGCCGATCGCGGTCCGGTTCGACGAGAACATTCCGAATCGGCTCGCCGCCGAGAAAGCCATCACCGTCAAGGCCACGCCGCCGGTGCAGGGCGCCTTCTATTGGCTGAACAACCGCGAAGTGCGTTGGCGCCCAGCCAAATACTGGAAGCCGGGCACCACCGTGGACGTCGCGGTCAACACCTACGGAGTCGATCTCGGCGACGGCCTGTTCGGCCAGGAGAACGTCACCACGCACTTCACCATCGGTGACGAGGTGATCACCCGGGTCGACGACAACACCAAAACGCTCACGGTGACGCGCAACGGCGAGGTCATCAAGACCATGCCGGTATCGATGGGAAAGAGCAGCACGCCCACGAACAACGGCACCTACATCGTCGGTGACCGTCTGTCGCACATGGTGATGGACTCGTCTACATATGGCGTACCGACGAACTCGCCCAACGGCTACCGCACCGAGGTGGACTGGGCCACCCAGATCTCCTACAGCGGCATCTACGTGCACGCCGCGCCGTGGTCGGTCGGCAGCCAGGGCTACAGCAATGTGAGCCACGGCTGCATCAACGTGAGCACCAGCAATGGCCAGTGGTTCTACGACAACTCCAAGCGCGGTGACGTCGTGGAGATCGTCAACACGGTGGGCTCGACGCTGCCGGGCACCGATGGGCTGGGCGACTGGAACATCCCGTGGGAGCAATGGAAAGCGGGCAACGCCAGCATTTGAGCCGGCGCGCCCGCTTCACTCCGGGTGGCTGACGGGACTTGAACCCGCGACCCCCAGGATCACAACCTGGTGCTCTACCAACTGAACTACAGCCACCATTGCTGCGAGCCGCGTGGGCACCACAGCGCCGTTGATACTAACCGCTTGGACGCTCCGCAGCCGAATCGATTTGCTCCGAGCCGCCGCCCGGCGTCCCCAGCTCTGCGGCTATCGCGGCGATATCGCTGGTCGACGGGCCCGGCGGCGGGACAAACGCGGTGCGCCGGTAATACTTCAACTCCCGAATCGACTCGTGGATGTCCGCAAGCGCGCGATGCGCCAGGCCCTTCTCCGGCTGGCCGAAGTAGATACGCGGGTACCACCGCCGGCACAGCTCCTTGATGGAGCTGACGTCGATCATCCGGTAGTGCAGGTATTCGTCGAGCTTGAGCATGTCTCGCGCGATGAACCCACGGTCGGTGGCGATCGAGTTGCCGGCCAAGGGGGCGGTCTTCGCCTGCTTCACGTGCGTGCGGATGTAATCGAGCACCAGTTCCTCGGCAGCGGCCAGGTCGATGGTCGACGCGCGTACCTCCTCGACCAGGCCTGATCGGGCGTGCATCTGGGCGACGACGTCGATCATCGAGTCCAGGGCCTCGTCGGGCGCATGAATGACCACGTCGATGCCCTCGCCAAGGATGTTGAGGTCGGCGTCGGTGACCAGCACCGCGATCTCGATGAGCCGGTCGGTCTTGAGGTCAAGGCCAGTCATCTCACAGTCGATCCACACCAGTTCTTCACGCACGACGCTCACAGTACTGTTTTCGACCATGACCACTGAGTCGACAGCCACTCCCGCACAGCAGATCGCCGCCGGATACGCCGTCGAGGGCCAGGCGCTGGAGCTGGGCACCGTCGTCGTCGACGGGGTCTGTGACGCAACCGCGCAGGTCCGCATCCCGCTGGCCACCGTCAACCGGCATGGCCTGGTCGCGGGCGCTACCGGAACCGGCAAGACCAAGTCGCTGCAGGTGCTCGCCGAGCAGCTGTCCGCGGCCGGGGTGCCGGTGCTGATGGCGGACGTCAAGGGCGACCTATCGGGTCTGTCCCGCCCGGGCGAGCCCGGTGAGAAGGTCGAGCAACGGGCCAAGGACACCGGTGACGACTGGACGCCGACGGCCTATCCCGTCGAGTTCCTGTCCCTGGGCACGTCCGGCATCGGCGTGCCGGTGCGTGCGACGATCTCGAGCTTCGGCCCCATCCTGCTGTCGAAGGTGCTCGGGCTCAACCCAACTCAGGAGTCCACGCTCGGCCTGATCTTCCACTGGGCGGATCAAAAGGGTCTCTCGCTGCTGGATCTCAAGGATCTACGGGCGGTCATCGGGTACCTCACCAGCGACGAGGGCAAGCCAGAGCTGAAGGCACTCGGCGCGGTGTCACCCGCGACAGCGGGAGTGATTCTGCGTGCACTGGTCAACCTCGAGGCGGAGGGCGCCGATACGTTCTTCGGTGAGCCCGAGCTGGAACCCAAGGACCTGCTGCGCGTCGACGCCCAGGGGCGCGGCATCATCAGCCTGCTCGAACTGGGAAATCAGGCTGCCCGGCCGGTGATGTTCTCGACGTTCTTGATGTGGGTGCTCGCCGACCTGTTCACCACGTTGCCCGAGGTCGGTGACGTCGACAAGCCGAAGCTGGTGTTCTTCTTCGATGAAGCGCACCTGTTGTTCACCGATGCCTCCAAGGCGTTCCTCGAGCAGGTCGAGCAGACGGTGAAGCTGATCCGGTCCAAGGGTGTAGGCGTGTTCTTCTGCACTCAGCTGCCGACCGACGTGCCCAACGATGTGCTGTCCCAGCTCGGCGCCCGCATTCAGCATGCACTTCGCGCGTTCACCCCCGATGATCAGAAGGCGCTGTCCAAGACGGTCCGCACCTACCCGAAAACCGATGTGTACGACCTGGAGTCGGCGTTGACGTCGTTGGGCATCGGGGAGGCGATCGTCACCGTGCTCTCGGAGAAGGGCGCGCCGACGCCGGTGGCGTGGACCAGGATGCGGGCGCCGCGCTCGCTGATGGACACCATCGGACCCGACGCCATCTCGGCAGCGGCCAAGGCCAGTCCACTGCAGGCCGAGTACGGCCAGACCGTCGACCGCGACTCGGCCTACGAGCGGCTCAACGCGAGGCTGGCGCCGCCGCCCGAAGCACAGTCCCCCGACGCGCTTCCGCCTCCGCTGCCCGTCGAACCAGGGGGAGCCAGCACCTCGGGCCAGGTGAAGTCGCGAGACACCGCCGAACCCGGCATGCGCGAAAAGATGATGGACAGCCCGGCATTCAAGAGCGCGATGCGTTCGGCGGGCACGGTCATCGGCCGGGAGATCACTCGCAG
>DATFCF010000599.1:0-8726 GCA_035253445.1 Mycobacterium sp. | reverse complement strand
TTGGTCCTCATGCTCGTCTTGGCCGGCCTTGCCTACGCTGGCTGGCGGCTGACGCGTCTGACCGCGGCCAGCCCGAAGACGCGTGTAATCGGCCCGGATGACGATCCGGACTTCTTGCGACGGCTCGGCCCGGACAACAACAAACCTCGTCAGTAGCGGTCTATCGCCGCGCGCCCTGCTGCGACTAGCGTGGTGCGCTCGAAAAACCGTCGGCAACGACGGCGGCAAGTTCGAGCAGCGCCTCCCGTGTCTCGGGCTTGAGGCGATCGAGGCTGATCTCCGCGCCCTCCTCCAGGTGCGGGTCAAACGGCACTTGAAGGACGGCGCGACACCGCCGGGAAAAGTGGTCAACCACCTTCTTCATGTCGACCTTGCCTGACCGCGGCCGCACCGCGTTGATGACGGCGATCGAGTTGCGCACCATGTCCTCATGGCCGTGAGCGTCCAGCCAATCCAGGGTGGCCGAGGCGCTGCGCGCACCGTCGACGGATCCCGAGCTGATGACGACGAGTGCGTCGGCGTTGGACAGCACCGCCGACATCGCCGAGTGCATCAGCCCGGTGCCGCAGTCGGTGAGCACGACGCTGTAGAACCGCTCGAGCACCTCCAGCGTGCGGGTGTAGTCCTCTGAACTGAACGCCTCTGAGACCGCCGGGTCGCTCTCGGACGCGAGCACCTCCAGCCGGCTCGGGCCCTGGGAGGTGTAACTGCGGACGTCGCTGTAGGCCTCGATGCCCTCGGCGTCGCGCAACAGGTGACGCACGGTGGCCCGGGTTTCCAGCGGCACCTTCTGGCTCAGCGTGCCGCGGTCGGGGTTGGCGTCGACGGCCACCACGCGGTCGCCGCGGATGGATGCGAGGGTGGCGCCCAGCGTCGCGGTGATCGTCGTCTTGCCGACACCACCCTTCAGCGACAGCAACGCGATCCGGTAGCACCCGCGCAGAGGGCACTGGACCTGAGCGACGAGGCTGTTGCGGCGCGTGACCTTCGGGCTTTCTCCGACGTTGATCAGCCGCAGCGACGCCAGATACAGCCACTTGCGCCAGCCCTGTGACGGCGCCCGCTTCGCCTGGCCCAGCAGCGCCACCGTCGACAGATCTAGATACGGCGGCGGGTCGTCGACCTGCGACGTGTCGGGCGCGGCGGCAAAGCTGCGCGGCAACCCGTTGGGAGGAGTCGGGGCGGTCCACTCCGGTGGCGGCGATGCCGCCGGATCGGTGAACCGCTGCTGCGCACGAAAACCAGCCGGTTGGTCAGACAACGGGCCAATCCCCCTCTCATGAGCAGTTCGTTGGCGGTATGAAGCCCTGTCAGCCGACCCCAGCGTACGAATGCAGCCCCGCGGTCACCAGGTTGATGAAGAACAGGTTGAACACCATCGCGACGAAGCCGGCGACGTTGATCCAGGCCGCCTTGCGGTCGCGCCAACCCGCGGTCGAGCGAGCATGCAGGTAAGCGGCATAGATCACCCACGCGATGAACGACACCGTCTCCTTGGGGTCCCAGCCCCAATAACGGCCCCAGGCCTCTTCGGCCCAGATGGCACCGAAGATGACCCCGAACCCGAACACCGGGAACGCGAAAATTGTTGTCCGGTAAGCGATCCGGTCCAGCGTCTGCGCGTCGGGCAGCCGCGCGACGATGCGTGCCAGCGCGCCGCCGTTCTCCGAAGGCTGGCCGAAGCGGGACATTTTCAGCAGGAACAAGATGCTGGCCACCCCGGCGACCAGGAACACTCCGGAGCCGAGGCTGACCACCGATACGTGGATGGGCAGCCAGTAGGACTGCAGCGCGGGCATGACCGGTGCGGCGTTCGCGTAGAGCCAGCGCCCCGACACCGTCAGCAGGATCAGCACCGGCAAGAGCACGAAGACCCATAGCGCGCGGTACTGCGGGCGGCGCAGCACCACCGCGGCGGCGACCAAACCGCAGAACGAGGTCAGGTTGATGAACTCGTACATGTTGCCCCACGGCACCCGCGAGGTGGCCAGGCCGCGCAGGACGATGCACACCAGCAGCAGCCCGATGCCGACATAGGTCAGCGCCAGCCCGGCCTTTCCGGCCTGTTCGTCGAGCGGACGTCGGGACGCCTCGGCGACGACGCCAGGAGTTGCGCTGTCGGCACCCACCATGGCACCGAGTTGGACATTCGCCCCAACCATCTGCTCTTCGCGCGAGCGCTCATCGCGGCGGCTGCGGTTGTAGGCCAGCTCGACGGCCAGCAGCAGCAACGCGGCCACCAGTACCACCACCGATGAGGTGAAGGCCCAGTCCGAGTAGCGGGCCAGCCCTATGTCGATGTCGGTGTTCATACGCGATGTGCCTCCGCTTCTCGCTTGGCGTCGACGGTCAGCAGCCGCTGCGTCAACCGTTCGAACTCGTCGCCCCACCCGGAGTTGTCGGTGCGCGCCAAGCCGCCCAGCTCGACGCTTACCGTACCTGGACCTGCGCGTGTCAGCCGAACCCAGACCCGCCTGCGGCGCACCACCAGAGACACCAGCAAGCCGGCCATCATCGTCAGCGCGAACACCAGCACCCATACCTGGGCGGGATCGTGGGAGACCTGCACGTTGACGAACGGCACGGCGCCGTCGAACCGGACGACGGTGCCGTCTTCGAGGCGCGTCTCTTCGCCGGCGCGCAGGTTGACGCGGGCTTTCTTGGCGAGCCGGCCCTGCTCGATGAGCCGAGGGTCGAGGGTGAACAGCGATTGCGGCCGCCCGGTGTCCAGGCCGGTGTCGCCCTTGTAGATGTCGACAGCCACCGCGGGATTGTTCAGCTCGGGGAAGCTCGACGACAGCAGCGTGCCGTGGAGCTGCTCGGTCGGCGCGAACAGACCCTGGATCGCGATCTGGTTCTTGCGGCGTTCGTCGGCGTCCGGGTAGGTGCCGCCGGGCGGGTCGAACCGCATCGCACCCGACGACAGGAAGGTGACCTGATCGTCGGGGCGCCACTGCAGCGTCTGGGTGCGAGTCTGTCCGTCCGGGAAGGTGACGGTGAAGGTCGGGGCGTAGCCGTGGCCCTGCAGGTAGACCCGATCGCCGCCGACCCGCAGCGGATGGTTGACCTCGAGCCGGTAGGGCCGCCAGGTGCCGGTGGTCAGGTCGGCGCCGGCCTGGTAGTCGATGTCGGCGGCAAACGACGTGGCCTGCCCGGTCGGCAGATAGTTGGCGTCGAAGTTGTTGACCCGCAGGCAGATCGGGTGCAGCGACGTGCCGTCGACCGTGTTGCCTGCCCGGAACGAGTCGAATGCGGCCGGTGACGCCGAACAGAACCCGGGACCGCCGTCGGCGACGACGATGACGTTGCCCTCGTAGCCGAACAGCTTTCCGGCGGCCACCGCGACGAGCAGGCCGAGCAGCGAGAAGTGGAAGACGATGTTGCCGAACTCGCGCAGATAGCCCTTCTCGGCGGAGATCTCCGTGAATTCGCCGTCGTGGCGGGTGACCTTCCGCCAGCCACGTAGCCGTTCGGTCACGGTGGCGGCGACCGCGTCCGGCTCACCGGTTGCGGTTGCCTCGTGATGCTTGGGGAGGCGGCTGAGGTTTCGCGGTGCCGCGACGGGGGTGGCCCGCATGCTGCGCGCGTGCTCGATCAGCCGCGGCGTCAGGCATCCCACCAGCGAGATGAACAGCAGCGCGTAGATGGCGGTGAACCAGAAGCTGGAGAACACCTCGAAGGCCTGCAACCGATCCAGCCACGGCCCGATGGTCGGATGCTCGGCGATGTACTGCTCGACTTTGAACTCGTTGAGGCTGCGTTGCGGAAGCAGGGCGCCGGGGATGGCGCCGAGCGCCAGCAGGAACAGCAGCACCAGCGCGGTGCCCATCGACGTCAGGGTCCGCCAGGTCTTGCGTCCCAGCGCGAGCAGACGCAGAATCGCACCAGAACCACGTGGTTTCTGCGATTCTGCGTCTGCTCGCGCCTGAAAAGTCATCAGATCGGTAGTGTCACGTCGCTGACGAACGCGTCGCGCACCCAGGACACGAAGTCGTTCCACACCCCCGTCACCAGCGCGGTGCCGACCAGAATCAGCAGCACGCCGCCGAAGATCTGGATGGCGCGGGTGTGCCGACGCAACCAGCCCAACCCCTGCACTGCGCGAGCGGATCCAAAGGCCAACAGCACAAACGGGATTCCCAGGCCGAGACAGTATGCGACGACCAATGCCACACCGCGGGCCACATTGGTGCCGTCGGTGGCCGAGGCCACGGCGATCACCCCGGTCAGGGTGGGTCCGAGGCACGGCGTCCAGCCCAGCGCGAAGACCGCGCCGAGCAGCGGTGCGCCGCCGATGGTGGACAGCTGCCGCGGCGCGAACCGCGCCTCCCGTTGCAGAAGCGGGATGAGGCCGACGAACACCAGCCCCATCACGATCGTGACCACCCCGCCGATGCGTTGCAGCAGAAGCTGATTGGTGATCAGCGTCGTGGTCATGCCCAGCACCGCGACCGTGCCGAGTAGAAACACCGCGGTGAAGCCGGCCACGAACAACGCCGCGGCACCCGCGACCCGCAGCCGTGCCGTGCGCACTGCCAGCGTTCCCGGTTGCTCCTCCACACCCACCACCGCGGCCAGATAGGACAGGTACCCCGGCACCAGCGGCACCACACACGGCGAAGCGAACGACACCAACCCGGCCAGCACGGACACACCCAGCGCCACCAGAACCGGACCTGCTGCGGCGATTTCGGCGAGGCCGGTCACGTCTTCGGCTCCGGTTCGGCCGCCAGCTTTTCCACTACCGGCTGCAGATCCTCGGCGAGCAGTTCGCGCAGGAACACCGCGGCGACCCGATGTTGGCGGTCAAGCACCACGGTCGACGGGATGACGGTGGTCGGGTACTTGCCGCCGAAGGCGATCATGGTGCGCATCGGGGGGTCGTAGATCGACGGGAACGTGATCTTGCGGTCGACAAGAAAATCCCGAGGAGCGTCCATATTGTTGTCACGCACGTCGATGCCCAGAAACGCGACACCCTGCCCACGCGTCTTGTCATACACCTGCTGCAGCTGGGTGATCTCGGTGCGGCACGGTCCGCACCACTGACCCCACACGTTGATCACCACGACCTTGCCCGCGAAGTCGTCGAGGGAGATCGTCTTGGCCGGGTCCATCAGATCGGGACCGGCCAACGGGCCTGGGCGGCCGCGACTTTCGGGCGGGTCGTAGAAGATGTCGGTCTTGCCGCCTGGTGCGACGAATTCGAACGTGCCGCCCTGCGCGACGGCGTCGTCACCGGTGGAGCATCCGGCAAGCGCGACCATCGCCGCGCCGGCCAAGATGACCACCAGCCGCTTCACGACCCGGCCAGCTCCGAATATCCCCAACCGACGTAGGTGTCCCCGTGGAAGTAGAAGGACGTCAGCGAGGCCAGGTTGCACAGGCGTCGGGTCGGGAAGTGATGCAACGGCTTGCCCGTCATGGACCGCCGCAGGGTTTCGACGGGCAGCTGATGACTGACACACACCGCCTCGTGGCCTGCGGCCTTGATCCGTGCGCGGTCCAATGCCGCTGTCATCCGCGCAGCGATCTCCACATACGGCTCGCCCCATGACGGCGTGCGGGGGTTCCGCAGGTGCCACCAGTTGCGGGGGTCGCGCAGCGCACCATCACCGGGCGAGACACGTTGACCCTGAAAAATGTTGGTCGATTCGATCAGCTCGTCGTCGGTGTCGATCGGCAGTCCGTGACGCTCCGCAATGGGCGTCGCGGTCTCCTGTGCACGTTCGAGCGGTGAGGCCACCACGTACACGATGTCGCGGTGTCCCAACCAGTCCGCGACGGCCTGCGCCTGCGCTCGGCCCTTGTCCGACAAGTGGTAGTCGGGCAGTCGGCCGTACAGGATCTTCTCGGGGTTGTGCACCTCGCCGTGCCGCATCACGTGCACGATCGTCTTCTCGGTCATGCCGGCTTCGTCGCTTCCGCGGCGGCACGTGCTGCAGCAGGCAGAGCGGCGGCGATGTGGTCAAACGCTTCATCATCCAAAGCGGTTGAAACGAACCATGTTTCGAATGCGCTCGGCGGTGGGTAGACGCCCGCGTCGAGCAAGCCGTGGAAGAACGCCGGGAAGCGCCACGTCTCGGTCGCCCGGGCCGACGCGAAATCGGCGACAGGCTCTTCGCTGAAGAAGACGGACAGCATGTTCCCGGCGCGCTGAACCTGGTGCGCCACACCGGCGTCTGTCAACGCGCAGGACAGCAGCCCGGCCAGCCGGTCGGCGTTGGCGTCCAGCCGCGCATACGCGGCGTCGTCGGCCGCCCGCAACGTCGCCAATCCGGCCGCCATCGCCACCGGATTACCGGACAGCGTTCCCGCCTGGTACACCGGGCCGAGTGGGGCCAGCCGCTCCATCACTTCAGCACGGCCACCGAACGCCGCGGCGGGCAACCCCCCGCTCATCACCTTGCCGAAGGTGAAAAGATCGGCTGCGACGGGATCGACGCCATACCAACCGGATCGGCTGACGCGGAAGCCGGTCATCACCTCGTCGGAGATCAGCAGCGCGCCGTGCTCGGTGGTGATGCGGCGCAGCGCTTCGTTGTAGCCGGGCGCCGGTGCGACGGTGCCCATGTTGCCGGGGCTGGCCTCGGTGATGATGCAGGCGATTTCGTCCCCGAACCGGGCGAAGGCGTCCTCGACCGCGGGGATGTTGTTGTACGGCAACACGATTGTGTCTGCTGTGGCCGCGCCGGTGACCCCCGGCGAGGACGGCAGCCCCAGCGTCGCGACGCCCGACCCGGCGTCGGCAAGCAGCGCGTCGCTGTGGCCGTGGTAACAGCCCGAGAATTTGATGATCTTGGCGCGTCCGGTGTAGCCGCGGGCCAGCCGGATCGCGCTCATGGTGGCCTCGGTGCCGGAGTTGACCATCCGCAGCCGCTCGACCGGCGCGACCCGGCCGATGATCTCGGAGGCCAGTTCGGTCTCCGACGGTGTCGGGGCGCCGAACGACAGGCCGTCGGCCGCGACGCGCTGCACGGCGTCGACGACGGCAGGGTGGGCGTGGCCCAGAATCATCGGACCCCACGAGCAGACCAGGTCGACGTAGCGATTGCCGTCGGCGTCGGTCAGCCAATAGCCCTTGGCAGAGGTGATGAAGCGCGGGGTGCCGCCCACCGAGGAAAAGGCCCGCACCGGCGAGTTCACGCCACCAGGGATGACCGCGCATGCGTCGGCGAAGAGCTTCGCGGATTCGCCGGTGCTGCGCATGGCCACCAGTGTCCCAGCCGGGCCAAGCTCGTCAACTACAGGGTGTAGTGGCTAGCCCTTCGGTGTGACGACGAACACGGGGTGGTCGGCCTCGCGGGGCAGCTTGCGGAAGTAGCCCTCCACGGGTCGACCGGCCTTCTCACGGTAGGCGGTGAGGACCGCCTGACGGTCCTGCTCGGGGATCTCGCGTGCGACATACGCCGTCGACCCGATCTTGGCGTTGGGGTCCGCGCGGAGGTTCTTCACCCAGTCGGACTCGCCGCGCGTCGACACCACGTACTTGGTTCCGTCGACGTCGACCGGGATGACCGGTATCTGCTGGGGCCGCTTGCTGCGCCGCTTCGTGACGGTCAGCGTCTCGCCCATGCCGATCACCATCGCAAACGGGTTGAAGATCTTCGCGGTGAACCACGGAGGCTTGAGGTACGCCATGACCACGAGTCTGATGGTTTTCATGCAGCTACCGCAATGGCTGGCGCGGTTCAATCGCCACTTCACCAACCCGATCCAGCGGCAATGGGCCGGCTGGGCGCCGACGATGGGCATCCTCGAGCACGTCGGCCGCAAATCGGGCAAGCCATATCGCACACCGTTGACGGTGGTCAGCACCGATGACGGGGTGGCGGTCCTGTTGACGTACGGCCCCAACCGGGACTGGCTCAAGAACATCGTCTCCGCCGGCGGGGCACGATGCGGCGCTACGGCGAGACGTTCGAGCTGACCGATCCGCGCGTGATGCCCAAGGCCGACGCGGCGCCGTCGGTCAGGGGCGTGTCGCGGCCGCTGTTCTTGGTGCTGCCCGTCGAGCAGGCGGTGGTGCTCGAGCGCGCCAGCTGAAGTCCCGTGCGACATCATGGCTGACGCGTGTCACACACTGATCACCGACACCGTGCCGTCGATCTTGTTCGTGACGTAGAGGCGGGTGCCGTCGGAGCTGACGGCCACATCCTCGGGACCGTTGCCGACGGAGATCGTGTCGATGACGGTGTTCGTGGCGGTGTAGATCACCAAGACCGTGTCGGTGCTGCCGTTGGCGACATAGACGCGGGTGCCGTCGGGGCTGACCGCCACCCCCTTGGGATCGCCGCCGACGGCGATCGTGTCGATGACGGTGTTGGTGGCGGTGTCGATCACCGACACCGTGCCATCGAGGTCGGTGACATAGACGTGGTCGCCGTCTGGACTGACCGCCACCCCCGCCGAGTCATCGCCAACCGCAATTGTTTTCGTGACGGTGTTGGATTCGGTGTCGATCACCGACACCGTGCCGTCGCCGAGGTTGGCAACGTAGACGTGGTCGCCGTCGGGGCTGACGGCCACCAAGCCCGGTCCCTCGCCGACGGCGATCGTCGTCACAGAGTCGGCTTCGGTGTCGATCACCGACACCGTGCCGTCGCCGAGGTTGGCAACGTAGACGTGGTCGCCGTCGGGGGTCACCGCCACCCCGCGCGGGCCGTTGCCGACGGCGATCGTCGTCACGGAGCCGGTTTCGGTGTCGATCACCGACACCGCGCCGT
>DATFCF010000598.1:0-5031 GCA_035253445.1 Mycobacterium sp. | reverse complement strand
TCTCACCAATGTGATTGCCGACCAGTCGTTCTGGCAGCGGGTGTGGGCGATCCGGCCCAACGATCTGGGCCGCAGCTTCCTCTGGGCAGGCGTGTGGTTCTACCCCATCCCGCTGGCACTGGGCCTGCTCGGCTTCATCGGTCTCGCAGCCGGGGTCACCCTCGACGACTTGGGCTCGCTCGGCGCAGGGGCGGTCGGCCCGCATGTCATCGCCAGCCTCGGCTTGCCGGTGATCATCATCGCCCTCTACTCCCTCGTCGTGGTCAACGCCTGCTTCGCCGCCATCGACGGCGCGCTGTCGGGGGTCACCTCGCTGGTGGCGGTCGACATCGTCCATCGCTACTGGCCACAGGTATCCGAGCGCAGACTGCTCGGCATCACCAAGACCAGCATGATCGTCGCCGCCGCAGTCGCGGGCGGGGTCGTGCTCACCGGTATCGATTACGTGAATCTCGTGACCACCGTGTACTTCTACGGCACCAGCCTCCTGATCCCAGTGACCCTGAGCATCTTCTGGAATCGCTTAACCGGGGCCGGATACGTCTGGGGTGTGGTCGCAGGCATCGCTGTCGGAGGTCCGCTGCGGGAGACGCTGGGGCCGACGTACGGGCCGCTGTTCGGAATCATCGGGTTGATCGCGGCATCGGCCATCGTGTCCGTCGTCGTCAGCCTGCGCCAGAACCAAGTGTTCGACTTCGACAGTCTTGCCGACGGCAAGGCAGCGCTGTTGGAGCGGGAAAAGACCGTGGCGACAACGGATAACGCCTCAGAACCGAAGGCCTCCGCAGTGGACGACAAACTGCCTGAGACCGCCGGCCAGCAGTAGTAGACAGAACAGCAGAAAGGCACTGTCGTGACCATCTTCTATATCGGTGCGGGCATCGGCTTGATCCTCGCCGTGGTGTACGTGATTGTCGGCGCTCTCAGCTTCCTCAGGATCCGGCGAGAGTTGTTGAATGGAAACGGAGTCGATGCTCTGCAGGATGACGAGGCCGATTCGTCCGCAGTTGCGCTCGTTCCCGGATTCAGCTGGAAAGCGACGTTGGCCGTGCTGACGTCGTTCGTCGCCTTGGTCATCGCTTCGTACAGCGGGGTGTTCTGGTACGTGCTCGCCTTGAGCGGACTCGGCACCGCGGCGGCGGTCATCGTCGCTTTCGTGCTCGAATTGCGGGGCGACCGCGCACCGGTGGCGCAGAGCGCGATATGACCAAGAAGATTCACTTGCTCGGCTTCGTCCAGCACGGCGTGATGAACCACGCGTCGACCATGTGGGCGCACCCGCGAGACAAGGTCGGCTACCACTGGTCGCGCCCTGACTACTGGCGCGACCTCGGCCGCATCATGGAACGCGGTCTGTTCGATGCGATGTTCATCGCCGACGAACTCGCCCCGTACACGACGTACAAGGGCAACTCGGACCCCGTGGTGAAGTATGCGGGCCAGTGTCCCGTGCACGAGCCGGCCACTCTGGTGCCGATTGTCGGGGCGTTCACCAAACACCTCGGGATCGGCATCACGCTGTCGACATCCTTTGTGCCGCCGTACATGATGGCGCGGCACCTCTCCTCACTGGACCACCTCACCAACGGCCGCGTGGGCTGGAACATCGTCACGTCGTACTCGAAGAGCGAATTCCAGGCGATGGGCAAGGAGAACCTGACGCCGCGTGACAAACGCTACGAGGTGGTCGAGGAGTACATGCAGCTGTGCTATCAGCTGTGGGACTCCTGGGACGACGACGCGATTGTCTACGACCGCGAGAACGGGATCTTCGCCGACCCGTCGAAGGTTCGCGAGATCGACTTCCAAGGGGAGTTCTTCCGCTCCAAGGGCCGCCACTTCGTCGCACCGTCACCGCAGAAGCGGCCAGTGCTGTGGCAGGCCGGTTCGTCCGACCGGGGCCGCGAATTCGCTTCCAAACACGCCGAATCGGTCTTCGGGATCTTCCCGACGCCGAAGAGCATGCGCGCGTACGCCGATGACATCCGCACGCGTGCAGACGATCACGGTCGTGATCCCGAGTCGGTGAAGCTCATCTACGGACTGCAGACCATCATCGATCGCGACAAGTCGCGCGCAAACGACAAGTACGCGGAGTTCGTCGAGAACGTGCAGATCGAAAGCGCACTCGGAATCCTGTCCGGCCACACCGGTTTCGACTTCTCCACCCTCGGTCTCGATGACAACGTGGTCGACGCCGACGTACAGGGAATCCGCGGTCTTTTCGACGCCATCCTCGAGGCCAAGGACGGCGCTCCCGTAACCGTGCGCGAAGCGGCGCAGATCTACGGTGTCTCGATGGGCGCACCCGTCGCCGTCGGCACGCCGTCCGACGTCGCCGACCAGATGGAGCACTACATCGACGAAGGCGGCTGCAACGGCTTCATGTTGCTCGCCACTGACACGCCGGGCTGCTTCAACGACGTCACCGAACTACTCGTACCGGAACTGCAGCGGCGCGGCCGGTACCGCACCCGCTATCCCGGAACCACCCTGCGCGAAAGCCTGCAGGAATACTGACCCAGCCTCCCCGTCCACTGCACTCCTAGGCCGGTCGCCGACGCGCCCGCGACCGTCCGCGCCTCGGCGCACGCCACCAGACGTTCGGACCAATTATCCCAAAATGTATTTGCGGACGAAAATTCTGGAGAATAATCGGCGCCGTGAATACGGGGTGGGACCGAGGTATTCGTGTGTTTGCGGGGGCTACCGCTGTGGCGGTGTTTACGGTGATGCTGGGTGCGCCGCCTGCCTGGCCGGAACCCGGCGAAGGCGGCATGCTGGCCGATGCGCCGACGCTCAGCCTGACCGACGTAGGGTCGGAACCGACGCTGGCGTTCTACGGTGCCACCGGGGTGACGTCGTTGACCGTACCCGTTCCGCTAGGCCTGCTACCTGTAGCTTTGGACGTTGTCGTGGAACCTCCAGTGAACTTGGGTGCCGGGACGTTGACCGTTATGCAGGAGGACCGAACCCTCTCCCGGGTGGTCCTGCCCGCCGCTGATCGAGTGCCGCTGTCCATTCCGCTGAGCGGGGTGCGGGTCACCGACAACGCGGTGACGTTGACTTTGCGCAGTTATTTAGTTCCGCTCGAGAATTATTGTTTGGATCCGTCGAATCCACTTCGGCTTATTGACGCGGCCGTTCGCTACGAAGGGGTGGAGTCGCCGCCGACGACTGTAGCGGATTTCCTGCCACCAGTTCTGCGAAAGCTCAACCTGTTTGTGCCGCGTTCGCCGTCGCGGGCCGAATCCGATGCGGCGATACGGCTGGCCACGGCGGTCGTGGCGCATTACGGCAAGCAGAACACGGAGGTGACGGTCGACGCGCTCGGTGAGGGACAGAGCGCCCCGCCGGGTCCGTCATTGCCGCTGGAGCGCAGCGTGGTGATCCGCGAGCAGCCGGACAGTGGCGTGGCATTGCAGGGCGACACCACAGTCCCGTCACTGCTGATCAGTGGGCCGCCCAACGACCTGACGAATCAGATCCGGGCGATGTGGGGCGACTTCGGCCGGCTCGCGATGAGTTCGAAAGCCGTTGTGGGACCGCTGCGGTCGAGTCCCCAGCTGCCACCCGACGTGACGACGTTGCGGCAACTCGGCCAACCCGGAGTGAATGCGACGGCACTGGCACCCCAGGTGTCGATCGCTTTGGACCAGACCCGCCTCGGGCGGCCTGCGCACGATATCCGTGTCCATCTGCGGGGCTCCTACACTCCGCTGCCGACATCGGTGGGCGGCCAATTGGTGGCTACGATCGGGGGGGAGACCATCGCGCGCTGGCCGACCGACAACACCGGGATCATCGACTACTGGGTGGATGTCCCCGACCGGTTGTTGCAGCGGTACACCAACCTGGGCGTCGCGATCAACGTCACCGGCAACACCGGACGGTGCGGCGAGTTTCAGCCCATCACGTTGACCATCGACGGCGACAGCCCGGTCGAGAGCAAGCTCGCCAAACCGTCGCTGCCCGGCGGCTTTCAGGCCCTTCCGCAGGCGCTGATGCCGCGGGTGGAGATCGGCATCGGCGAGTCAGTCGACGACACCCGCCGGGCGGTGACGATCCTCGTCGGCCTGCAGCGGCTGAGCGCGTTGCCCATCGACACGGTCGTGAAAACCCTCGAAGAGGCGATCGCCTCACCCAACCCCGCGGTGCTCGTCGCCGCCGACGGCTGGGACGACCCAATCACCCTGCCGGTCAACGGCAATTCAGCAGGGCGCATAGTCGTCGAGGACATCGACGGAACCGGTGAACAGGGTGAGCTCACGCTGGAT
Source organism: Mycobacterium sp. (assembly GCA_035253445.1). Lineage (GTDB taxonomy): Bacteria > Actinomycetota > Actinomycetes > Mycobacteriales > Mycobacteriaceae > Mycobacterium. The sequence continues at coordinate 754 of DATFCF010000598.1, read as the reverse complement.
CCCACGCTGCGCTTCGGTTCCTTGCAGACGCTGTACGACGGAAAGCGGACGCTGCTTGTCGCCACCTCCAACAACTCGCCGGAACAGCTGGATGTGCTTCTGAGCTGGCTGAATTCGGATGTCGAGCGCTGGTCACGGTTGACGGGCAACGCGCTCATCGCCGCGCCGGACCGCGACCCCGTGCTGGTTTCAACGGCGAGCCAAGAGCCACCGGCGAGCCCGACGGCTAGCCGTCCAGCGTTGTTGTGGTGGGGGATCGGCGCAGGCGTAGTCGCGGTGATGGCCTTGGCGGCCGGACTGATCACTTTGCGCGGCAGGCGGTCTCGGGGCCAGCCGTGACCGCTCCCCCCGAAACCCGCGATTCCGCGTCGGTGCTGTCGCGGTATTACGCGCTGCACCCGACCTACCGGCTGGCCATGCGGTGGTTGCTGATTGCCATATTGACCGTGGTCGCCTTCTGGCCGAGCATCTACAGCATCGGGGTGACCGCATCCGAGCAGGGCCTCGGCGGCTACGTCTGGACGGTGGCCATTGTGGCCATCCTCGTGGCGGTAGGCGTTGCCCGCCGCCACCGCACCGAACTGCCGATTCACGATCGGCAGACCGACATCATCGTCGGGACGATGGGGCTGGTGCTGGCCCTGCTGATCCAGGCCGTGCTGCTGCCGCGATACGCGTTGTACTTTCACCTGCTTCGCCTTGATCTGCTGGCGATGTGGCTGTTCGTGCTCAGCTGCAGCATCGTGCTGTTCGG
>DATFCF010000597.1:0-11223 GCA_035253445.1 Mycobacterium sp. | reverse complement strand
CGTTGTTGACGGCGCTGCATCGCCGTACCGGCCGCACCACCAGCCCACACCTGCAATCCGCGGTCGAGCGCATCTCGATCGACGGAAAGCCCATCAGCCCGGCGCAGTACGTGGCGACCTATCGCGAGGTCGAACCGTTCGTGCAGTTGGTCGATCAGCAGTCACAGGCCGCCGGTGGTCCGGCAATGAGCAAGTTCGAAGTAGTCACCGCGATGGCTTTCGCCGCGTTCGCGGATGCGCCCGTCGACATCGCGGTCGTGGAGGTCGGTCTGGGCGGGCGTTGGGACGCCACCAATATCGTCAACGCGCCCGTCGCCGTCATCACACCGATCGGCATCGACCACGCCGACTACCTCGGCGACACCATCGCCGAGATCGCCGCTGAGAAGGCGGGCATCATCACCAAACAGGACGACGACCTCGTGCCGTCAGACACAGATCTGAGCACCGTGGCGGTGATCGGGCGACAGGTGCCAGAGGCGATGGAAGTCCTACTGGCGCAAACGGTTACGGCCGATGCTGCCGTCGCCCGCGAGGATTCGGAGTTCGCGGTGCTTGGCAGGCAGGTCGCCGTCGGTGGTCAGCTGCTCGAATTGCAGGGCCTCGGCGGGGTGTACTCTGAAATCTTCCTGCCGCTGCACGGCGAGCATCAGGCCCACAACGCGGCCGTCGCCCTGGCCGCCGTTGAGGCGTTCTTCGGCGCAGGCGCGCAGCGGCAACTCGACATCGACGCGGTGCGCGCCGGCTTCGCGGCCGTCACGAGCCCCGGCCGGCTGGAGCGGCTGCGCAGCGCGCCCACGGTATTCATCGATGCCGCGCACAACCCGGCAGGCGCCGCCGCGCTGGCGCAGGCCCTGCAGGAGGAATTCGACTTTCACACTCTCGTCGGCGTCATCTCGGTCATGGCCGACAAGGACGTCGACGGCATCCTGGCCGCGCTGGAGCCGGCTTTCGACCAGATCGTGGTGACCCACAACGGCTCACCGCGTGCACTCGAGGTGGACGCACTGGCGATGCGCGCCGAGGAGCGGTTCGGCCCGGAGCGGGTGTTCACCGCGTCCACGCTGCCCGACGCCATCGAGACGGCTACGGCGCTCGTGGAGGAATCCGGCAGCGGCGAGGGTGCTGGGGGCTTGGGAGGGGTAGGCATGGTGATCACGGGCTCGGTCGTCACCGCCGGGGCCGCGCGAACGCTGTTCGGAAGGGATCCGGCATGACGGGCGCTTGCGCATGGGGGCACGCCCCTCGCAAGCGGTGGGCCCACCCGCCCGAAGGGCAAGGGGAGAAGCGACGATGATGACCGACGAGCCGGAGCGCAATGGCTCCGGCCAGAGGGCTCCGGATCCGTGGAAGAGCTTCCGCGGTGTCATGGCGGGCACGCTGATCCTCGAAGCCATCGTCGTGCTGCTGGCCCTGCCGGTGGTCGCGCGCGCCGACGGCGGCGGCCTGACCGCACTGAGCGGCGGTTACCTCATCGGGTTCGCGGTCGTGCTGGTGCTGTTGGCCGGTGTCCAGGGCAGGCCGTGGGCGATCTGGGTGAACGTCGCGATGCAGCTGGTGCTGATTGCCGGCGTGGTCGTGCACGGTGCGGTCGGATTCATCGGCGCCGTCTTCCTCGCGGTGTGGGCGTTCATCGCCTATCTGCGCGCCGAGGTGCTGCGCCGGCAGAAACGCGGACTCCTGCCGGGGCAGCAGCCTCCTCCCGATTAGATGGTGGTGCTCCGGCGGCGGCCAAGCGCGGCCCCCAGCACGAGCATCGCGATGGCCAGCACCAGGTGCAGCCAGTTGTCGGCTGCGTTGACCGGCACGAAGTTGGCCGGGCTTTCGTGGTCGATCACCAGGCCGAACAGCGTCAACACCAGATAGATCGCGCCGGAGCCCAGCAGGAACCCGCGCGCGCCGCCGAACGTGCGGGCCAGCCCCAGGCTTGCGACGCCGAATGCCAGGTGGACGACGTTGTGCAGTGCCGAAACCTCAAATAGCCCAAGCAGTTTCGCGCCGGAGTGGTGACCCGCGAAGCCGAGCATGTCGAAGTTTGTCGTGATGCCGGGAATGAATCCCAGCAGGCCGGTGAGCAGGAACGCCGCGCCCACCACAAGCGCCGCTATCTGCACCGGAGCCCAGCGAGCCGACGTCGCTCGTCCGGATTGTTGTGTTGCCATCGTTTCGCCTTTCTCATGTGTCGCCGACAGCGGACAAACCCGGCCGGTCATCCACCATTCGTTACCGCTTCGCTCGTGGATGGGTCAGGCCCGGCTAGGCTGTCGGCCGTGACTGAGCGGACCCTCGTGTTGATCAAGCCCGACGGCGTCAAGCGACGTCTGGTCGGAGAAATCCTGCGCAGAATCGAAAGCAAAGGCCTGACCTTCGCGGCGCTGGAACTCAAAGACGTCAGCGATGACCTTGCCCGTCGGCATTACGCCGAACACGAGGGCAAGCCGTTCTTCCCGTCCCTGCTGGAGTTCATTACCTCGGGGCCTGTCGTCGCGGCCATCGTGGAAGGCCCGCGCGCTGTTGCCGCGTTTCGCCAGATCGCGGGTGCGACCGATCCCGTCGAGAAGGCCGCGCCCGGCACCATCCGCGGTGACCTGGCACTTATCACTCAGGACAACCTGGTTCACGGCTCGGATTCGCCCGAGTCGGCCGCCCGCGAGATCGAGCTCTGGTTCCCCGGCGCTTAGCCAGCTTCTGCAGCCTGGTCGGGTTGGCGTGCTTGATGTGGGATACTAGAGCCGGGTAGCCGGCCGTATACCAGGGTCGGTCGCCCGAATGAAGACTTCGACGAGCGCGACCATCGCCAACCGCGGTGCGGCGCCGGCCGTCCAGCCATCATTCAGACAGGCACCGAGATGGTTCCAACAGTGGGCCGCTCGGGGCGAGACCATGACAAGCCCGGGTGCGTTTGCCCGGGTCCATAGCGGAAGCCCTCGCGTGGCCGCGTCTTAGCACGACGCGCCCGGGGGCTTAGAGGAGACTACGTGGCCGACAGTGAAAATTCTCCAGCCCCAACCTACGACCTATCAGCAGAGACACAGCGCGAACCGGACGCCGCCGCCAGCGGCGGAGAACCGCAGCCGGAGAAGCTGAGGGTCCATTCGCTGGCGCGAGTGCTAGGCACCACCAGCAAGCGCGTGCTCGATGCGCTGGCAGCACTCGATGGCCGGGTGCGCAGCGCGCACTCCACCGTCGACCAGGACGAAGCCGAGCGCGTGCGTGAAGCGCTGGCCGCCGCCGACGATTCGAGTTCCGACGCTGCCGACGGATCGGGTCCCGTCGCTGCCGACGATTCGGGTCCCGACGATTCCAGCCGCGATGATTCCGTCGATGACGACGCCGTCGACGAGCCGGAGTCGCGACTGATCCTCGAACCCGCTCCGCGCACCGCGCCGCCGCCCGCCTACCTGCCGCTTTTCATGGCGCCGCAGCCGGTCGAAATCGACGACGTCGCGGACGACGAAGACGACGACAGCGATGACGGCGGAGAGGACTCGGACGAGGAGCAGGCCGAGCGTCCTGCGGCCCGGCGTCGTCGTCGTGGCCGCCGCGGACGCGGTCGTGGTCGTGGCGAGCAGAACGGTGACGACAGCGATGCCGACGCCGAAGCCGAGGGCGACGACCAGGATTCTGACGACGAGTCCGACGAGTCCGACGAAGACTCCGGTGACGACGACAGCACAGGTGCTGACGGCGGCACCCGTCGTCGCCGCCGTCGTCGCCGTCGCAAGTCCGGCTCCGGTGACGACAACGCCGGCGGCTTGGCCCCTGACGATCCGCCCAACACCGTCGTGCATGAGCGCGCGCCGCGCAGCAACAAGGACAAGGACAAGGACAACGGCAACGGCGAGATCCAGGGCATCAGCGGATCGACCCGGCTGGAAGCCAAGAGGCAGCGTCGCCGTGATGGCCGCGATGCGGGCCGTCGCCGTCCGCCCATCCTGAGTGAGGCCGAGTTCTTGGCCCGGCGCGAGGCCGTCGAGCGGACGATGATCGTGCGCGACAAGGTCCGCAGCGAGCCGCCGCACGAAGGCGCTCGCTACACGCAGATCGCGGTGATGGAAGACGGCGTCGTCGTCGAGCATTTCGTCACATCGGCGGCCCAGACATCGCTGGTCGGCAATATCTACCTCGGCATCGTGCAGAACGTGCTGCCGTCGATGGAGGCGGCGTTCGTCGACATCGGCCGCGGCCGCAACGGTGTGCTCTACGCCGGCGAAGTGAACTGGGAGGCCGCGGGCCTCGGCGGCGCCCAACGCAAGATCGAGCAGGCACTCAAGCCCGGCGACTATGTCGTGGTCCAGGTCAGCAAGGACCCGGTGGGGCACAAGGGCGCCAGGCTGACCACCCAGGTATCGCTGGCCGGCCGCTATCTGGTCTACGTGCCCGGTGCGTCGTCGACGGGCATCAGCCGCAAGCTGCCCGACACCGAAAGGCAGCGGCTCAAGGAGATCCTCCGCGAGGTCGTGCCGTCGGACGCGGGCGTGATCATCCGCACCGCATCAGAGGGCGTCAAGGAAGAAGACATCCGCACCGATGTGAACCGGCTGCAGGAACGGTGGACGTCGATCGAGGCCAAGGCCGCCGAGACCAAGAAGAAGGCCGCGGGTGCGGCGATCGCGCTCTACGAAGAGCCCGACGTGCTGGTGAAGGTCATTCGCGACCTGTTCAACGAGGACTTCTCCGGATTGATCGTCTCGGGTGACGACGCCTGGAACACCATCAACGAATACGTGAGTTCCGTTGCCCCTGAGCTTCTTCCGCGGATGACGAAGTACGAGCCCGCTGCGGATGGACCGGACGTGTTTGCGGTGCACCGCATCGACGAGCAGCTGACCAAGGCCATGGACCGCAAGGTCTGGCTGCCCTCGGGCGGCACGCTGGTCATCGACCGCACCGAGGCCATGACGGTGGTCGACGTCAACACCGGCAAGTTCACCGGCTCCGGCGGCAACCTGGAGCAGACCGTCACCCGCAACAACCTGGAGGCCGCCGAGGAGATCGTGCGCCAGCTGCGGCTGCGCGATATCGGCGGCATCGTGGTCATCGACTTCATCGACATGGTGCTGGAATCCAACCGGGATCTGGTGCTGCGCCGACTGACCGAGGCGCTGGCCCGCGATCGCACTCGTCATCAGGTGTCGGAGGTGACATCGCTGGGATTGGTGCAGCTGACCCGAAAGCGGTTGGGCACCGGGCTGCTTGAGGCGTTCTCCACGCCGTGTCCGCACTGCGCCGGGCGGGGAATCCTCCTGCACGGCGATCCCGTCGACTCGACTTCGGCGACCTCTCGCAAGTCCGAGTCCGGTGGCAGGCGCGGCAAGCGCGGCAAGCGCGGCGGCAAGCCCGAGGACGTCGAGGTCGCCAAGGTGCCCGAACATCCCGCGGGCGAACATCCGATGTTCAAGGCAATGGCCGCCGCCAACGGTCGCCACGAAGACGATGAGGACGACGGCGAGGGCGAGGAGGCGACTGCCGCCAAGGAAGTCGCAGAACTCGATCCCGAAACCATCCGCGAGGCCGTTGTCGATTCCGCCGAGGAAGAACTCGATGACGAGGACTTCGACGAATCGGATGACGAATCGGATGAGGACGCCGACGAGGACGAGTCGGACGAGGACGAGATCGACCTTGACGCCGACGACGAAGACGACGACGAGATCGACGACGACATCGAGGTCATCGACGACGAGTCCGACGAGGACTCTGACGAGGACGACGACTCTGACGGGGACGAGGACGACTCCGAAGACGATTCGGACGACGATTCGGGCGAGGACGACTCGGAAGAAGACCCGGAAGAAGACCCGGCAGAAGACGGTGCCGTCGAGGACGACCGCGAACCGGCGTCGGTACGCCCTGCGGGCGGTCGGCATCGCCGTCGTGCTGCCGCCCGGCCTGCGGGACCGCCGGGATCCGGGAGTTAAGCCGTGACCTGCGGTGATTTGACCCTGTAGGCGCCCCTCACGTAACCTTGAGCAGTTGTCGCCAGGCCAGGCCGGCGGCAGTCGGAGAACCCAGACACGCGAGCCCTCAGTAGCGCGCTGTCAAAGAAACGACGTAGGAGTGACAGCACGATGGCGACTTACGCAATCGTCAAGACCGGCGGCAAGCAGTACAAGGTCGCCGTCGGAGACGTGGTCAAGGTCGAAAAGCTCGACTCTGAGCCCGGAGCCAAGGTCTCGTTGCCCGTCGCACTCGTCGTCGACGGCGCGACGGTCACCAGCGACGCCAAGGCCCTGGAGAAGGTCGCCGTGACGGGCGAGGTGCTCGAGCACACCAAGGGCCCCAAGATCCGTATCCACAAGTTCAAGAACAAGACCGGCTATCACAAGCGGCAGGGACACCGTCAGCCGCTGACGGTCCTCAAGGTCACCGGCATCAAGTAGGAGGCGTTCGAACATGGCACATAAAAAGGGCGCTTCCAGTTCGCGCAACGGTCGTGACTCCGCCGCACAGCGGCTCGGCGTCAAGCGTTTCGGCGGCCAGATCGTCAAGGCCGGCGAGATCCTGGTCCGTCAGCGCGGCACGCACTTCCACCCCGGCGTCAATGTCGGGCGCGGCGGCGATGACACCCTGTTCGCCAAGGCTCCCGGCTCTGTCGAGTTCGGTGTGAAGCGTGGCCGCAAGACGGTCAACATCGTCCGCGCCACGCGACCGGAGGCGTAACTTTCTGCCGCGAATGTGACGCTACTGCGAGTTCTCGGCTGAATTTTCGCAGTAGCTTCTCACTCGTTGGTTAGTTAGGGAGTCCAATGCCTCGGTTTGTCGACCGCGTCGTGATCCACACGCGGGCGGGCAACGGCGGTAACGGCTGCGCCTCGGTCCACCGCGAGAAGTTCAAACCACTCGGCGGCCCCGATGGCGGCAACGGCGGCCGAGGCGGCAGCGTCGTGCTGGTCGTCGATCCGCAGGTGCACACCCTGCTCGATTTCCACTTTCATCCGCACGTCGTGGCGCCGTCGGGCAAGCAGGGAGCGGGAAGCAACCGCGACGGCGCTGCTGGCGCCGACCTCGAAGTCAAGGTTCCCGACGGCACCGTCGTGCTCGACGAGGCCGGGCGCTTGCTGGCCGACCTGGTCGGCGCGGGCACCCGATTCGAAGCCGCCGCCGGCGGACGCGGTGGACTGGGCAACGCCGCGCTGGCGTCGCGGGCCCGCAAGGCGCCCGGTTTCGCGCTCCTCGGGGAGCAGGGTCAGGTCCGCGACCTCACGCTGGAACTCAAGACCGTCGCCGATGTCGGCCTGGTCGGGTTCCCGTCCGCGGGCAAGTCCTCACTCGTGTCGGCCATTTCGGCGGCCAAGCCCAAGATCGCCGACTACCCATTCACCACGCTGGCGCCCAATCTGGGTGTGGTGTCGGCGGGGGAGCACACCTTCACCGTCGCCGACGTCCCCGGCCTGATCCCCGGCGCGTCGGAAGGCCGTGGCCTCGGCCTCGATTTCCTGCGCCATATCGAGCGGTGCGCGGTGTTGGTACATGTCGTCGACTGCGCGACGCTGGAGCCAGGCCGCGACCCGGTCTCCGACATCGAGGCGCTGGAAGCCGAGCTTGCCGCCTATACCCCGACGCTGCAAGGCGATTCGACGTTGGGTGACCTGGCCGAGCGACCCCGAGCGGTGGTGCTGAACAAGATCGACGTGCCTGATGCGCGTGAGCTGGCGGAGTTCGTGCGCGACGAGATCGCCCGGCGCTTCGGCTGGCCGGTGCATGAGATATCGACGGTCGCGCGTGTTGGCTTGCGGCCGTTGACGTTCGCTCTTTGGGACATGGTCTCGACGTATCGCGACTCGCAACCGGAGATCGTGCCGCGGCGGCCGGTCATCCGCCCGATTCCGGTTGACGAAAGCGGTTTCACCGTCGAGTCCGACGGTCAGGGCGGTTTCGTGGTTCGCGGCACACGGCCTGAACGCTGGATCAGCCAAACGGATTTCGACAATGCGGAGGCCGTCGGATACCTCGGCGACCGGCTGGCCCGTCTCGGCGTGGAGGACCAATTGCTGAAGCTGGGCGCGAAACCCGGTTGCGCGGTGACCATCGGCGATATGACCTTTGACTGGGAGCCGCAAACGCCTGCGGGGATCGACGTGCCGTTGTCCGGCCGTGGCACCGATATTCGGCTCGAGCAGACTGATCGGGTCGGGGCCGCCGACCGTAAGGCCGCCCGTCGGGAGCGCCGCCGTCGCGGCGATGAGTCGTGACCAGCCCGCACCGGGAGGCCGTGCGGACCGCTCGCAGCATCGTCGTCAAGGTCGGCACCACCGCGCTTACCACACCGTCCGGTGTTTTCGATGCGAGTCGGCTAGCGACGCTGGCCGACGCCATCGAGGGCCGGATGAAGGCGGGTTCGGATGTGGTGATTGTGTCGTCGGGCGCGATCGCCGCAGGGATCGAACCGCTTGGGCTGACGAAACGTCCTGCCGACCTGGCCACCAAGCAAGCGGCGGCCAGCGTCGGTCAGGTGGCGCTGGTCAACTCGTGGAGCTCGGCGTTCGCCCGCTACCAGCGCACGGTGGGCCAGGTGCTGCTGACGGCACACGACATCTCCATGCGGGTGCAGCACACCAACGCTCAACGCACCCTGGACCGGCTGCGGGCGCTACATGCGGTGGCGATCGTCAACGAGAACGACACCGTGGCCACCAACGAGATCCGCTTCGGCGACAACGACAGGCTCTCGGCCTTGGTCGCGCACCTCGTCGGCGCAGATGCGTTGGTATTGCTTTCCGACATCGACGGGCTGTACGACTCCGATCCACGAAAAGGTAACGCGCGCTTTATTTCCGAGGTCGATGGACCGTCGGACCTCGACGGCGTCGTCGCGGGCCGAGGTAGCCATCTGGGCACCGGCGGAATGGCGTCGAAGCTGTCGTCGGCTCTGCTGGCGGCCGACGCAGGCGTGCCGGTGTTGCTTGCCGCGGCGTCGGACGCGGCGACCGCATTGGTCGACGCGTCGGTGGGTACGGTGTTCGCCCCCCGACAAGAACGCATGTCCGCGCGCAGGTTCTGGGTGCGATATGCCGCCGAGGTGTCGGGTGCTTTGACGCTTGACGACGGCGCGGTGCGAGCGGTTGTGCGGCAACGACGTTCACTACTGCCTGCCGGCATCACGGCGTTGTCGGGCCGGTTCTATGGCGGTGACGTGGTGGAGTTGCGCACCCAGGACGCCACGATGGTGGCCCGCGGCGTGGTCGCCTACGACGCCACGGAATTGTCCGGCATGCTGGGGCGATCGACGTCGGATCTGCCTGCCGAAATGCGGCGCCCGGCAGTGCATGCCGACGACCTGGTCGCCGTCTAATAGCGATTTGTGTGCGATCCGTTGCGCTGAGCGCTCGTAAACGCACACAAGTCGCTAGCTGAGGCGGGCCTGAACCGCGGTCAGCATCGACTTGATCTGCTCGGCTCGTTCCTCGGCGTCGTCCATCACATCGTCGTCGGCGGGACACACTGTCGCGCCGCGTGCTTGTGCGGTCGCCTCGAAACACGCGCGTACGGCGGAATCGGCCAACACCACCGCGGCGAACATCCCCGGTGCGAGCTCACGGGTGCGCAACAAGCCCCGGTAGTGCACCTCGGCCGGTATCCGGATATCCATGGCACCGCCTTCGAGTTCCTGTTTGGCGGCGGCCAGCAGCAGCGTCAGCGCTGCTCGCGCGATAGCGGCGATCACTTTTCTGCGGAACGGGAACCACGGCACCGGCAGCTTGTCGATCTGCTTGTCGACGCCGCCGGTGAACAGATACTCGATGAGGCTGCGGGTGCGGATCTCTTCGATTTCCGACCACTCGACCTTGTCGCCGTCGAATTCGACGGACTCCTCGCTGATCGCGACGCCGCCGAAGTGGTTTAGCTTGCGGACGAGTCCACGCAGTTTGTCTGGCGTAAACGAATGCTCGGCGACCATGTCCCCGATGCCAAGCGCCCAACGGCCCACGACGGGTCCGGGATCGGGCCGCCGGCGTTCCAGCAGCGAGCGCAGCCAGGAAACGTCGTCGGAGTCAGCGTCTGATCGGCTGGTGTCGGCCACGACGTCATTCAAGCCGAACGCCGATGATTTCGTTGGTCGGGTATTTCCTCGGCCTCGCCATCACTCCTGCCTCATCGGCACCGCGGGACAGTCGCTGTGGGTGTCGGAACGTGATATCACCGGTGATATCACGGTCTTGATCGCCGGGGCTATTGGGCCGAGCTTGCCAGCACGGGCAGTTCATCGGCCAGCAAGGCCAGCAGCGGGGAGCATCCGGCATCGACCTTCACAGTCGCCAAGTCGTCGCCGCGGGTGCGGCCGCGGTTGACGATTGCGACCGGAATGCCCAACGCTGCGGCGTGCCGCACGAACCGATAACCCGAATACACAGTCAGCGAAGATCCGGCCACGAGCAACGCGTCGGCCTGATCGACCAGAGAATAGGCTTGCTGCACACGGTCTTTCGGCACATTTTCGCCGAAGTAGACGATGTCGGGCTTGAGCATGCCGCCGCAACTCGCACAGTCGACGATCCGAAACGACGTGGTGTCGCCGACGACGGCGTCCGCGTCCGGGGCGACCGCGATCCCCCCGACCGCCTCGGCGCGTTCGGCAAACCCCGGGTTCGCGGCTTCCAACTGGTCGGCCAGCGCGGCGCGCGACATGGTGTGCCCGCAGTCCAGGCAGATGACCGCAGCGTAGGTGCCGTGCAGGTTGATCACCGTACTGCTGCCGGCCTTGGTGTGCAGGAGGTCGACGTTCTGCGTGATCACCCCCGACACCACACCGGCACGCTCGAGCGCGGCAAGTGCCCGGTGGCCGGCGTTGGGCAGCGTTTCGTCCATGTGCCGCCAGCCGACGTGGTTGCGCGCCCAATATCGCTGCCGAAATGCCGGGTCGGACGTGAACTGGCGGATGGTCATCGGGTTGCTGGGCGGCGAGTCAGGCCCGCGGTAGTCGGGGATTCCCGAATCCGTGGACATCCCGGCGCCGGTGAGCACCGTGACGCGCCGCCCCTGCAGCAGGGCGACGAGTTCAGGTGCTTCCACGTCTACGAGGGTACGGCTGCTTCCGAGGGCTCACTCTGATCGCCGGCGTCGTCGGCGTCCTCGTCCAGGTCGTCATCGTCCAGGTCGTCATCAACATCGTCATCAACATCGTCATCAACATCGTCATCGTCCAGCAGAACAGTCTCGATGATCTCGACGTGCTTCTCGATGGGCTCATCCTCACCGAGCGGCACCGAAATGGTGAGAATG